>JAGVEP010000006.1 GCA_020058145.1 Phycisphaerae bacterium
CTACGGCGTCAGCATACGGTTGCGCGCATAAATTATGCTTGAAATAGCAGTATTCTTCAGAATACCCTCAGTCGGCATTACAACTTCCCGCCTTTTCGCGCGTATCAAGCCGAACTAGGTTTCCCCGTCGGAGGAGTTCTTCTTGACACAAAACAAGACTCGTTTTCTGTGCTCCGATGTGTTATAATGCCGATAGTATAATCGGCATTATAACAGAGGTCGCATGCTTGATCCTGAAGCCTCCAAAACAGCGTTGCGCAGCTTGTTCCGCCGTACTCCTGTCGTTGAACTCGACGCTCTTCTTCGCGCCTTGAAGACCGGGACATACATGAGTGTCTTGCGGCGTTTGACCTTGCTGGGCTACATGACCAGCTACAGCCACTGCGGCCGGTATTACACCCTGCGCGAAATCCCGCAGTTCGACGAATTCGGGCTGTGGCACCACGGCGACGTCGGATTCTGCCGAGAGGGGACCCTGAAGGCAGCCGTCAGGGAACTGGTCGATAAGTCCGATGCGGGCAGAACGCATCAGGAACTACAGGATTTGCTGCGCATCCGGGCGCACGATGAGCTTCTCGACAACGTGCGCGCCGGGCGCATTGGACGCAAACTGCTCGACGGCAAGCGTTGGCTCTACCTCAGCGCCGATGCCTCGCGCGCCTCCAAGCAATGGGCTCGCCGGCAAGTGCAAACCAAGCGCGCCGCCGTGCTTCTCGGACCGTTGAGCGCTGCCATGACCGTTGAGGTGCTCGTGGTGGTTCTCCAATCCAGTCTGCCCCGGGTGATCGTGACGGCGGAAGACGTGCTCCGTCGGCTCCACTACCAAGGCGTCCGAGTACCGCTTGAGCACGTACAGTGGGTCTTTGAGCGCTACGAGCTCGCAAAAAAAGGGGGCCTGGACTCGCCACGCTCACGGCGTTGAGGGAGCAGTTGAGGTCTTTGCAGGCCCACTTCAGCAAAAAGGCTCTCGCCACCGACGGCGTACGCGTCACCGTCAGCGAAGAACCGGGGTCCTGTCCGGTCTGCGAAGGTCCCATGATCGTGCAGAAGTCCATTCCGTCCCGCCCAGTCCAAACCTTGGAGCATGGTCCCTTCCAGCTTCGGGAGATCGTGCACGAGTGTGCGGCCGGCTGCCGCCGCCCGGATGGGAGCCTCGTCATGCGGCGGGCCGCGACGGCGGCCGAGCGATTGTTGCCCGGACGCAGCGTGGGCTACGACGTGATGGACTTCATCGGCCGTCGGCGATTTCTAGACAAGCGCCAGCGTGAAGAAATCCGAGCCGAACTCACGAAGGACCATGGCATCACGCTATCTACCGGCGAGATCAGCGACTTAGCGCGGCTGTACCTGGATTACGTGCGGCGGCTGCACGAAGCGTCCGCGCCGCGGTTGCGGCGGGCGCTGGCCCGTGACGGCGGCTGGCCCATGCACGCCGACGCAACCTGCGAGGACGGACGGGGGACGATGCTGGTGATCCTCGCTGGATGGCGCCGGTGGGTGTTGGGATCCTGGAAGATCCCGACCGAGAACGCCGAGGCGATCCTCGCCTGCGCCCGTTTGACGGTCCGGCGCTTCGGCGAGCCCTGCGCCGTGATGCGCGACCTGGGCAAGGCCATGATATCCGCTTGCGATGACTTGGTGGCCGGCCTGAGCGCCACAATCAAGGCGCTCGGCTGTCATAGTCATTTCCTCGCCGACGTTGGCGGCGACCTGCTCAAACCAGGGCACAACGCTCTGCGCGACACCCTGCGCCGGCTGAAGATGCGCGGCGCTCTGCGGACCTTCGCCAGGGATATGGGCCGCGAGCTCGGCGGCGAACTGGAAACCGCCCGGGAAGGCTTCCGGGACTGGCAGCGGCAGGAACCCGAGTCCCACGACTTGCCTGCGGGCACGGCCGGTGTCGCCGCCGTCCGCGGCCTGGCTCAATGGGCCTTCGACTACGCCGCCGCCGAGAAGAGCCGCAACTTCCCCTTCGACCGGCCTTATCTCGACCTCTACGACCGTTGCATACGCGCCCGCCGCGTCGTGGATGGCTGGCTACGCACCCCGCCCGAGGATCGGCGCGTCCTGCGGGTCCTTAGGCGATTGGGGCGTACGCTGGACCCGCTGCGCCAGGAACCCAGCCTCGTTCGCGTCGTCCGGGACCTGCGCGTGCGCGTGAATCTCTTCGACGATCTGCGCGAGACGCTCCGGCTCTCGCCCGGTTCCTACGGCCGCAGCCGGCCTTGGTCCAAGCGGCTGCTTACGCTTCAAGAAGCGAGGGAGGAGCTTCGCGACATCCGCGCCGCGCTTGCGCGATTCATCGCCTCCCTGCGCAAACGCCGTCCCCAGCGGGGTCCCGCCCAGGACCTTCGCGAGGCGATCGACGTCATCCTCGACCACCTCAAGAGGCATGGGAAGTCCCTCTGGGGACATGAAGTCCGCCTCCCCGCCAAGGCTGGAGGCGGCGTGCGCCTCATCGAGCGAACGAACAATCTGTGCGAGCATTTCTTTCACGCCTTTAAGCACGGGGAGCGGCGGCGCAGCGGAAGGAAAAACCTCGCCCGGGACTTCGAGTTGCTGCCTCCCGAGAGCGCCCTGGTTCAGAACTTCAATTGCCCGGACTATGTGGCGATCGCCTGCGGAACGCTTTCGCGCTTGCCGCGCGTCTTCGCGGAAATGGACGCGGCCGAGCGGCGCAAATCCGCTCGCCGCCATGGAGGTACCAAGCGGGAAGTCCCGATCCCGCAACCCAGCATCGAGACGGGGTCCCTGCCCCTTATCGACCGGCGTCTGATCCGCTCCGAGGACATGCGCCGCAGGATCGACGCTGTCATCCGCAGTCGGCCCCCGCTGATCACGATTTCAGATGGATTGAGGGTGTCCGCAACCGTATACTGACGCCGTAGCTGGAATCGGTCGAACTTCTCGTAGAAGCGGATGTAGAGCTTCCGGCTGTAGCCGAAAACCAAGCTCGCGCATTGACGCTTGACCTTCTTGCCGCCGATCTCGATCGTGTAGGGCGAGGTGTCATGCTGCATTTCTTCGCCGGGACCGGTCACGATCCGCCCCACGCGCTGCTTCTCGAGGACGCCGATCCCGCGTTCCCGGCAGAACCGC
>JAGVEP010000189.1 GCA_020058145.1 Phycisphaerae bacterium
CAGAGCCAGCCCGCGTCCGCGCCGGCGTCGCGGCCGCGCGGCGGTACCGGCTACGGCTGGAAGTACTTCCCCGGCATGGATATCTACGAATACACCTTCGCGACCGGTGCGTCAAAACGCCTGTTTCACGACGATGGGTATGACGCCGAATGCGCCTACTCGCCCGACGGTAAAGCGATCGTTTTCAGCTCCATGCGCGACGGCGACCAGGAAATCTACATCTGTGACGCCGACGGGACGAATCCGCGCCGCATCACACATGCGGCGGGCGGCGACGGCGGGCCGTTCTTCAGTCCGGATGGCAAGCGCATCGTCTACCGCTCCGACCGACTGGGCAACGGGAACCTACAGGTCTTCACCAATAACCTCGCAGGCACCGCCGAGAAACTGATCACACCCGACGACGCCTTTCACTGGTGTCCGTTCTGGCATCCGTCTGGCAAATGGCTGATCTTCACTTACGCCAACTTCAAGGAATCGCCGCGCTTTGACTTGTACCTGATTCGCGACGACGGCAGCGACGGGCAGCGCGTCAGCTTTGAGGGCGATTTCAACGGTCTGCCGGTGTTCTCGCCCGACGGCCGCTATCTGATGTGGACTTCGAAGCGCCATGGGATTGACGCCCCGCAGGTGTTTGTCGCGGAATTCGTGGGGCTCACGCCCGCGGGCGAGCTGCGTAGCCCGACGCCCTGACGCGCAGCGGCCTGAGCGGTTTCGACAGCGGTCCGGCGCCGAGCGGAGGGCGAGGCTCCTGCCGAGCCGGGACTCGCCCGGTGGCTCGCTATCCCGAGCGGTCGTCCCCGGAGGCGACCCGATTCTTGGCTATATGAAGGATGGGCTCCCTGGCGCTTAGGCGAACACCGGTAGGCTAGAATGTGGGGGCGATAATCGAAGGCACAACAGGTGGTGTCAGACGTTGTTTCTGCGGCGAGCCGCGGCATGGCTGGGGTTGCGCAAACCGGTATTTCACACGCCGTCCGAAAAAAGCCGTTTGACTTTTCATAAGACCGTGCCTAAGATTCGCAGAATAACCGGGTGGACTGCCCGGGGCAGAGTCGGCGGGTGCCGGGTCAGCCCACAGCCCACAGCCCACATCCCGGATGTTCGGGAGTGCGAGACGATGGGACCGTAACGGGTAGATAACACTGTTTTTCCGGCGGACGCGAAGGCCAATCCCATGACCGTCCTCCCGTATGGGGACGGCCCAGGGGAGAGTCAAGGTGTCCGCCGCCGCAACCCCCTCCCTGCCCTCCCCCTGCGTAGGGGGAGGAGATGCGGTTTGCTTCCGGCGGTCGAGGCGCGCATGACAGGCAGCAAGAACACCGGTTGGGCGACGTTTGATCCCGGACGGGACGTGGGTATCCCGAAGCAGCGGGGCGTTTCTGGCGGCGGGCGGACAAAACTTGCACCGGTGCCGTCCAGGTTTCGCTTTGCGAAACGCGCCGCCGCGCAGTCCTCGGACATCGCCGGAAATCAGGAAAGGGAAACTCCACCCTCCAGGGCCACGTTTCGCTTTGCGAAACGCGACCTGACCGAGCTTGGCCGGCGCTTTGGCCGCATTCTGGCCCGCGGCGGCCTGGCGCTGTGGTGCTGGGCACAGGCGCTACTGGCATCGTACGACCCGCAAGCGACCCTGGTTGAGGCCGGCGCGCGGGTGGGCCTGGCGTCGCGGGGCGCCGCGTATTCTAAGTACTGGATGTCAAGGGCCTTGCGCGCGGCCCGCGAGTGGCCCCAGCCGCCCCGGACGGCGGCGGAGTGGGCCGTATTCACGGCGATTTTTCACGGGCACCAGCCGGCGACGGGCAGGCCGCGGCCGAGCGTCGAGGTTCAAATCCGCCGCGCATTTCGGCGGCTCTGTCAGGCGACGAGGGCGGCACTCGCGCTGGGCTCACGGCCGCAGGACATTCGGGACGCGGTTGACGGCGTGCTGTCTCGGACGCCGGGTGAAGTGAATGAAGCCGGCGCACAAGCGCGGGCGTTGGAGACGAATCATGCGTAAACCGGTGGCCTTGAGCGTGGTGTTTGCGGCGTGCGCGGTTGCGCCGGCTTTCGGTGACTACTGGACGCAGTACCAGTCGCGCCCGGATGCGCCGTACCCGGAAGATCAGGGCTGGCAGCGCATTGTCGCGCCCGGCTACGGCGGCGCGCAGCGTTCGATTGACGAGGGCGGAAACCTGGTCCTCGATTCGCTCGCGAGCCGCGGGATCGTGGACGGCTACCAGATGATGCGGGCCGGCATGATTCATGCGGAGTCTGCTCATCCATTCCTGATGGAGTTCCGGATGAAAGTGGACTACGCCGACTCCCCCGATGAGTCGGTCGGCATCTGGTCCGATGACCGTTGGAGCACGGCGTTCGCGATCGACACTGGCCATATCTACAGCTTGGACGAATGGCCAATGAGTGCCGCCTTCGACCCCGGCTGGCATGTGTTTCGGATCACAAGTGCCGAAATGAGGACGTACGTGTTGTCGATCGACGGTGTCGATGCAATGTCGGGATCGTTCACGTACAACGCCTACGAGCAACCCTCGGTGGTGAATTGGGGCGATGGGGCTCAGGGTCCCTTGAGCTTCTCTCGCTGGGGATACGTCGGTTTCGGCATCGTCCCGGAACCGCTCAGTGTCCTGTCAATGCCTTTAGGGCTCATCATGATCCTGCGCGCGTCGCGCAGGGGATGAGCCAGCCCACTTACACCTGGAGGTGTACCGTGAAGAGTTTAGTTTTGGTGTGTTTGTTGGCGGCCGGTGCGCTGGTAGCATCGGCTCAGGCGCCGCAGAATTGGATCTACCAGCACAACTCGGCGTACTGGCTGGATCCGAACGATCCGAACTTGCCAGACCCCAATTACTACGAGGTCAACCAGCAGGACCACACGGTCGTCATCCACCACGGCATCCCGACCGAGACCTTCTGGTTCGACGCGGTCGTAAGGAACCCCGAGGGCGACCTTTATGGTGCCGGGAATATTCACTCGATCGCGGTGGACCCCAACGCCGGCACGGTCGCGGTCAAGATCGAAGGCTCCGGGCACGAGTACGGCGCTGAGAACGTGGATGCGATCAGCCTTCGTAGCCTCGCAATCCAGGACGCCGCAGGCGGGTCTCGGTCGCGTGGCCTGCGCCCTGCGCATCCGTCGGGTGCGTGCGGCGGATGCCATGCAACGACTGGTGCATCAACCGTTTCTGACCGCGGGAATCAGCCCGGCTGTGGACGCCGGCCTGAGGTGTTGTAGTGCAAAGGCGAACGCAGATGGATCGAGTTCTGCAATTCGCAGTGGCCATTCTGCTGGCCGCGCCGGCGGCGCGACCGTTGGAGGTGAATCATGCGTAAACCGGTGGCCCTGAGCGTGGTGTTCGTGGCGTGCGCGGTTGTGCCGGCTTTCGGCGACTACTGGACGCAGTACCAGTCGCGGCCGGACGCGCCGTACCCGGAGGATCAGGGTTGGCAGCGCATTATCGCCCCCGGCTACGGCGGCGCGCAACGCTCGATTGACGAGGACGGAAACCTGGTCCTCGATTCGTCGGGCAGTGGCGGGATCGTGGACTCCTACCGAATCGACGCTCCCGGGATGTTCCACGCGGATTGGAGCCATCCGTTCGTGATCGAATGGCGCGAGAAAGTTGATTTCACCACCGATCCCTCCGAGTCGGACGTTGGGTTGTTCTCGGACGACGGTTGGGGGGCCGGGTTTAGCATCACGTCCGACCGCATTTACAGCGTCAACGAATACCCGGCGAGCGCCTCGTTCGCACCGGGGTGGCACAACTTTCGCATGACTACCGAGGACATGAGGTCGTGGGCGCTATCTATTGACAACACGCCGGCCCTGGAGGGGTCCTTCATCGAAAGCTACTGGGCATCGGGGGTTGGCTGGGGCGACGGAGGCCAAGGCGGCGTTAGTCTCACTCGCTGGGCGTACTTCGGCTTTGGGATCGTGCCGGAGCCGACGACCATCTTGGAATTGTCTGTAGGGCTCGCTCTGGTCCTGCGCATGTCGCGCGGGCAGCGAGCTGGTTCCGTAACGTTTGGAGGTGTATCGTGAAAAGGTCAGTTTTGGTGTGTTTGTTGGGAGTCGGTGCAGTGATAGCATCGGCTCAGTCGCAGAATTGGATCTACCAGCATAATGGAGTGTATCAGGATCCGAACGATCCGAACTTACCCAACACCTATTACTACAGCATTGTACAAGAGCCTCTCCACACGGTCTACATCCACCACGGCATCGCGGGCCAGGAATTCTGGTTCGACGCGGCGGTGTTGGATGGGAACGGGCAGTACGCCGGCCCGGGCAACATCCACTCGATCGCGGCGGACGCCGATGCCGGCGCGGTCGCGATCAAAATCGCGGGCTCCGGGCACGAGTACGGCGCCGACACAGTGGACGCGATCACCCTCCGCAGCGCCGGGGACACCTACACCACGATCGGTGACTTGAAGACACAGGGCGACATTGGCGCCACCGGCCCGATCGAGGCGGACAGGGTGACCGGGCATTGGGTCGTGGGGGTTGACGCAACGGGCAACATTCTTGACGACCTACGTGTGGGCTGCTTCCTGGCCATTCTGGAGTGCAATACTCTCACGAACCTATATGTTCTGGGCGAACAATGCGTGAGTGATGACGACCCTACGCCGCCGCCCCAGGTTTGGATTTGGGGCGATCTGGCCGGCACGATCGAGAGCCGGATGACGGACAAACGCTTCGATCATCTAGTGGTTTATGGTGCATTTACTGGAAGTATCGATATCTATGGGCCAGTGGGATTGATGGGCTTGTGCACCTGCGACGCGCCGGGCAATGTCCACCTACGTGGCAGCGCTATTGGTTTCCAAACGGGTCGCGGCCCCGCGTTGGGGGCCAGCATCACGGTTGACGGGAATGTTTTGGACCTGTGGCTCGGCTATCCGGACTACTGCCCGCCGGCACCGCCCCTCGAGATCGCCGGGCAGGTCCACGTGGTCGGCAATGTGGGCGGCATCGACGGCGTGCTGTTAACCCGCACGCCGCTCCTAGGCACCATCACGATCGACGGTGACGTGACGGGCTCCGCTCAGCTTTGGGCCGGTGGCACAGGCACGCTCGACGTGGGCGGCCGGCTGAATGCCCTGTACGCGGGAAGCGATGTCCTGCCGCCCGTAGGACTGGCGGGTACCGTGGTGGCGGGTGCGTTGAACGCCGCGTACGTGCCGTTCGGCGACCTTTCGGGCCAGGTCTTTGTGGACGAAACTTTCTACGGCACCATCCAGGTGGGTTCGAGCACGGAGTCGCACGACTTGACCGGCACGCTGGAGTTTGCACACGCCTTCCGGGGCCCCGGAATCGAGATCTGGGGCAACCTCGGCAGCGCCACGCAGCCCGGGCAGATCAAGATCGACGGCTCATTCGGCAATGGTTCGGCCCTGTCGTGGATTTACGCGCACGGCAGCATGTTGAACGCGGCCTCGTTCGTGACCGTCGATTATGACGGCTTCCACCCGTCGCACCGCTGGGGAGCCAACGGCCGCGTCCGGGTGGGCAACAACATCTACACGCATAATACGCCGGCCATGCACATCTACGAGATCACATCATGTAAAGGAGATATGGATAACAGTGGTATGACGTTGTTTAACGACATGGCGCCCTTCAAGCTCGCGCTGACCAACCCGGCGGGGTATGCCGCCGCGTATCCGGGCCTGGCCGGGGCAATGCTCTACCACGGCGACCTCGACTGCGACGGCGACATCGACCTCGATGACTCGAACGTGTTTTCCAGCTTCATCGGGCATTGCATGTCCACCTGCAACGGCGGCGCACGGCTGACGGCCGAGACGCTGGCGGCCGGAATTCTGGTCACCGTGCCGGAAGAGGACCTGGCCGACGTGGCCGACCTGGTCGCGCAAACCGAGGACAGCCGGTACGACCAGCAGGACCAGCAGTACTGGCATGAGGTGTCGGCCGAGTTAGGACAATAGGAGACGAGGCAACGAGGCAGCTTAACTTCTTCCGGTCCCTCCCGCTGCGGGAGGGACCCGGGGGGTCAAGACGCCGCACGCGACAACCCCCACCGCGCCTCCCCCTACGAGCGGGTGGGGTTTTGCTCGCGGCGCTTCAAAACCGCGATTCGCAAGCTTCCCGCAAGCGGCGCAGGCTCGCCATTCGGAGTTCGCAACTCCGGCTTACAGCCGCTTGATGCGCACGCTGCGATACCAGACCGGGCTGCCGTGGTCTTGGAAGCCGATGCGGCCAACGCGCGGCATGTCTTTGTAGGCCGTCTTGAACTTGTTCGGCGTGCCGTCGGGGTTCTTGCCGGCCTCGGTCCAGCGGTCCAGGTCCATGTCGATGATCTTCACACCGTTCAGCTCGGCCTGGATCTGACTGCCTTTGCACGTCAGGATGACGCGGTTCCACTCCCCCACGGCTTTCAGAGTGTTCTGGCTGGGTTCGAGGCAATCGTAGATGGCCCCGCAATCGTGCTTGTCGGGTTGCGCTTTGCCGCAGGAATCGAGAACCTGCAACTCGATCCCAGTTTGGACGCAGTCCTTGATATCCGCGGTGCGGAAGAAGATGCCGCTGTTGGTTTTTCCCGCGGTCTTGAATTCGAGGTCGAGCACGAAATCGCCAAAGGTCTGTTCGGTCCAGATATCGCCGCCGCCCTTGCGGGCCAGGGCGCCATCTTCAATCACCCAACTGCCGGGCTTGGCGATCCAGCCGGTCAGGTCCCTAGCGTTGAAGAGCTTGATCCGGCCGTCCGGCATGAGTTGCGCGCTGGGAGTGGCGTCAGCCGCCAAATCGCCGAGCGCGAATTGAATACCCGCCAGATAGTGCTGGAGAACGGCGGCATTCCAGAAGATGTCCTCGCGATGTCCGAGCGAGCAGAAAAACAGCCGCCCGAGGCCATAGTTACGGACCCAACTGACTGCGAAATCGCCGTCGCCGCGCTTGATGCCGGCTTTGGTCATGTCCGTCTTGGCCGTGTCCAGACTCAGGAGGATGCGCAGGCGGTCGCGAGAGTAGGGCTCCTTGAATTGGTAGATTTCGTCGGCGAGCTCGAACGACTTGCCGCCAAACGCGGCATTGACGGGGTGTTGGGGATCATCGATCTTGACGCTCACCGCTTCGTTCCACGGATGCCCATCGAAATAGCCGCCCATGAGGTCCCCGAACTCGGGCCACTGGTAAAAGCAGTCCGTCGCCGCATGGATACCGACGATACCCTTGCCACTGCTGACAAAGTCGAGCAAACCCTGCTTCCACTCGGCATCGTCGAACAGCTCGCCGGTGGTGTTGTTGAAACACACGCCGTCGAATTTGCCCAGGCTGTCGGGCTTGAACATCGCCGGATCGTCGCTGATAACAGCCTCAAAGGCACCGGTTTTCTCACCCAAAATGCGCAGTGCCGCGGCGGCGTATGGTATGGAACTGTGCGCGAAGCCTTTGGCGCCGGTGTAGACCAGCAGGCGGCGCGCCTTGAGCGGCTTGGCGGACGCTTTCTCTGGGGCCGCCGCACGAATTGTGTCCAGATGTTCCGCCGGCGGATCACCGGCCAAGGCGACACCCACAGCACTGCCGAGGACCATGACGCCCAGCGCCACGTGGATACGACGAATCGTCTGCACAGTCTGTCCTCCAATGCCCCAACCATCGGCGGGCATGAGTATAGCGGAAACCTCGGGATGCCGGGCACAATACGCCGCGACCTCATCCGGCGACATGACCATGAACGCGGTGGACAGCGCATCGGAGCGAGCGGCGGTCGGCGCGACGACCCAGGCGGCC
>JAGVEP010000408.1 GCA_020058145.1 Phycisphaerae bacterium
GACCTGTTGAAACTGCTGACGCGGCTCGAAACCACCCCGGCACGCGCCAAGTCCGCGTGATAAAATACGTCACCGAATTAACGGGGCAGAGCACTAAGCACAGCGGCTGTGACCTCGGCTCTGCGCATGGGTCTGCGTGTTGCACGGAGCACGCGCTCGATGTAGGACTTGAGTGATCCTTCCCGCGCGCCGTTAGGGCCACCACGAATCCTGTGGCCTTTGAGCGCTCGCCCGGCCGTCGGCTTCGGCGCGATGCCGTCCAGAGTCGCCAGCAGCTGGTCCAGCGCACCGAGCTGGGTTGCGAGCTGCGCCTGCTGGGCTACGAGCTCGTCCCGGGCCGCGCGGATGTCACTGAGCACTCGCGCGGCCCCACCAGTTAGAGCGCGCGACGTCGTTGGAGTTCTCCTCCGCCCGCGGACCAGTTTGCCAGGAGCGGGTTTGCGCCCGTGGATCGTCGCCATGTGGCGGCCGAGATGGGCCGCCATCGAGAAGCTCCGGTCGCACTTTGTGCACTTGAGGCTTTTTCTCTTTGCCATGGTCTTTCTCCGCGCCAGGTGACCGCTGACACGCACGCTACTCTCGAAGAATGCGCCCAGCAAGTTGGCTCCGTCCGACTTCGGTTACGTAGGCGCCGATTAGTCTCAACGCGGGCACCCCTTGTGCAGCCACTTCCCCTCGGGGGCGCTCTTGTACTTCACGAGGTTCTCGGGCTTGATGTTCTTCACGTACGCACAGTTCGCATATTCTGCAGTCAAGCCTCGGCGTGTCCACCAACGGAGATTGAGTTACGGCTTTTCGTGAGTCAGCACTTTCCGTAGCTAGCGGGACCGGAATAGCAGAATGCGCCCGATGGGCGGCGGAATCGCGGGTAGTTCGCCCGCGCGTTCGGAAGCCCCGGGCAACTGTCCACGGATGCCGGCGCAATGCAACTGTGGTTTTGGCCGTCGCGCCACTAGAATGCCATTGATGCTGGCCGTAAATCGGAAGTCTCGTGTGGTGCGAGATTGGTTGAACACTGCCAAGGCCGGCCATCGGGCGAGGTAACACGTGCCACTCTTGCTGAGTTTGCTGATCTTGGGGCAGACGACGCAGTCGGTCATCTCGGAAGCGACCGATTACGTCCCGAAGTACGCGATTGGCTGGGGAACGCTCGCTTTCATCAATGCGGGCCTGGCCCAGGCAGTCCGCCGCAGAAGTCGTCTTGACGGCGCGTGCTAGATATGCTAGAATGCTGGCCGTCTGGGAAGTTGAAGGTCACGGAGGACGCGGCCATGGCGTTGGGTCGGCGGAAAGTGGAGCGGCAGGCGGATTTCTGGGTACCCACCACGGACCTGCCCCAGTCGCCTGGGCATCCCTTCTACGAGCAGCTCAATCAGGTTTTGGCGGGCGCGGGCTTCGACCGGTTTTGTGAGGAAAGCTGCCGGAAGTTCTACCATGCGCGGCTGGGGCGGCCGTCGGTGCCGCCGGGGGTGTATTTCCGGATGCTGCTGGTGGGTTACTTTGAGAAGCTGCCCAGCGAGCGGCAGATTGCCTGGCGCTGTGCGGACTCGCTGTCGCTGCGGGCCTTTCTGGGGCTGGCGCCGGGCGCCGGTTCACCGGACGACAGCTCGCTCAATCGGTCGCGGCTGCGGATCGACTTGGAGACGCATCAGGCCGTGTTCGACTGGGTGCTCAAGCGGCTGGCCGAGCACGAACTGCTCAAGGGCCGGGTGTTGGGTGTGGACGCTTCGACCATGGAAGCCAATGCGGCCATGCGTTCGATCGTGCGGCAGGAGACGGGACAGAGCTACCGGGAGTTCCTGACCGACCTGGCCAAGGCGTCGGGGATTGAGACGCCGACGGCGGAGGACTTGGCGAAGTTCGATCGCAAACGCAAGGGCCAGAAGTGCAGCAATGACGACTGGTTCAACCCCCACGACCCGGACGCGAAGGTCGCGAAAATGAAGGACGGGACGACGCACCTGGCGCACAAGAATGAACACGCCGTGGACCTGGACACGGGTGCGATCGTGGCGCCGGCGGTGCATCCGGCTGATGAAGGCGACACGACGACGATGTGGGGCACGCTGGAGCAGGCTTGCCAGTCGCTGCAGGAAGTTCGCGAAGACGAGACGGTGCAGGCCGACACGAGTGAACTGCACGTGCAGGACGTGGTGACGGACAAGGGCTACCACAGTGCCCAGACGCTGGTAAACCTGGAAGAAGTGGACTTGCGCGGCTACGTCAGCGAACCGGACCGGGGGCGGCAGAAGTGGACGGCGAAGAGCGCCGGGGAGCAGGCATTCAAGCGTCAGGCCCAGCAGGCGGTGTATCGCAACCGCCGGCGGCGTCGCGGCCAGCGTTCGAAGGTGCTGCACCGCCAGCGCGGCGAGCTGGTCGAGCGCAGCTTCGAGCACGTCCTGGACGACGGCGGGATGCGGCGGGTGTATCTACGGGGTCGGGAGAACATCGCCAAACGCTACCTGATCCACACGGCGGCGTTCAACCTGGGATTGATCATGCGGAAGCTGACCGGGTTCGGGACGCCACGGGGCTGGGCGGATGCCCGCCGGGCCGCGGCGCGGCGTTGGTGCGCGCTGTGGAGCGGCCTAATTACGCCTGTACGGCGTTGGGCGGGCATTCTGGCGGCGAGAGGCCGCGCAATGTTCGCTGATCACGTCGGTCGCGCGGCCGCGTGAAATCCGCCCAAAATCGACTTCCGCGGCGGACTGCCAGGGCAAGAACCGCAGCGGTTTGAGCTGGTTCTTGGTTTCGCTGCTGCTCGGTCCGGTCGCAACGCTTCTGATCGTGGTGCTGGAAAAGCGGATTCACGTCCAGCACTAACCGTGTTCGCCGCCGCGGCTCGGCTTGGTCGCCATGGTGGCCGCGTCGCAGTTCGATGCCCGTACGGTGACGATGGGCGAGCGCTCGGCGCCGACGGCGGCGGTGCCCACCGCGTTCATCGCGGCTACAGTGCCAGCAACTCCTCGATTTGCGCCGCCCGCTTGCGGATGGTCCCCATGGAAATGCCGAAGAATTGCTCGAAATCGCTGTTGAGCACTCCGGGCACGCCGTACGCTCGCCGACCTCGGGTGGCTAAAGCGTAGATGATCCCGGCCGCCCAGCCTTCGGGCTTGCCTACCAGCGGCTTGTCGCACGCGGCCAGAAATCGCAGCGCCTTCATGGCGCGTTTCTGCATCGCCGCGTCGCGGTAGCTGCCGAAAAACAACTCCAGACGCTCGCGGCAAGCCAGTTCAGAATCCTGGTTCGTCAAAGCCATCGCGCTCCACCGCAGCATCTTATCCTTCAGCAATGTGATCTTCCAGACACCTGAACCCGGCGTTGTAGTTCTCCCAAGGGCCCCATCTGCATAGAATCGGCTTATGCGGTACGTCGAACCTGTCTTTCGCCCACCCAGCGAGGCCAACTCATTCCTGCTGCAGGCCACCGTGGGTTGCTCGTGGAATCACTGCACGTACTGCGCCATGTACCGCGACAAGCCGTACCGCGTGCGCCCACTGTCCGAGATCCTCGAGGACATCGCGATGGCCGGCGATGGACCTCGACCTTTGGGAGCCGATCCTCCGGACGCTCAGTGCCACTTTTCCGAAGCTGCGCCGCGTGAGCTGCTACGCGACGGCCTTGAATCTCCTTGCCAAGTCCGAGCAGGAGCTGGAGCGTTTGCGTGCTCTGGGGCTGAAGCTGCTGTACATCGGCCCGGAATCGGGGGATGACGTTACGCTTAAACGCATCGCGAAAGGCGCCACCGCAGCCGATCATGTGGAGGCCGCGGCCAAGGCCCATGCCGCCGGGCTGAAGCAATCGGTGATCTTCCTGCTGGGCGCGGGTGGCGCCGAACGGAGCGTCGAGCATGCGACCGCGTCAGCCCAGTTGGCCACCGCGATGGACCCCGAGTACCTGTCCGCGCTGACGCTCATGCTCATCCCCGGCACGCCGATTCAGCGTCTGACGGAGCGTGGCCAGTTCAGGCTGCCGGCTGTCGATGCCCTGCTCCACGAGCTGCGCATCCTCGTCGCGGAAGCGAGCCCCAGCGATGCCATCTTCCGATCCAATCACGCCTCCAACTATCTCCCGATCGGAGGCCGACTACCGCGCGATCGCGCGGCCATTCTCCAACAAATCGATGCGGCACTCTCAGGGGAATTCCCGTGCAGAGCGGAGTGGTCGCGAGGGCTCTAGAGAGGGTATCCAGATGTCGCCGCTTCACAGTGACAGAATCAACTCCTCTGCCCGCCGCCGCTCAACAGCGCGATGAAGGCGTTGATGTCCTCAAAGTTGACGGCGGCGTCGCCGTTGCAGTCGGCGTTGAACACATTGCAGTCCGGGTACTGCTGAGCGTAGCCCAAAGGATCGCTGAGGGCGGCGACGAATGGATCCACGTCAAATACGTCGATGGCGCCGTCACAATTGAGATCGCCGACGCGGATTTCCGGTTGTCGTTCATCGGCCCCCATGTCGACACGCCCGTGGTACACGCGCGGCTCGCCATCGATATCGGTTTCCCCTGGCTGTGGCACGAACGCAGGGTCTCCGCCGTCGACGCATGGCGAAGCGAGACCCAGGTGATAGTCACCCGCGCCGGGGTTGACAAATAACGGATCGAGCGCGATGTTCCCGCCCAAATCGATTACGCCGGGCGGCAACCCGCCGGCCACGTCGCAGAACGCCACCGTCGGTGGCGATGCGTGTGCAAAGCTAATCTCCGTATTGGCCGGGCTGTCCCCCCAGATAATGCTGTTCCGTACATCCGAACGGCAGTAGTACGTCGTGTACAAACTGCTACCCCCGACATCCGAAACATTCTGCGTGATCGTGCAGTGGTCTATAACCAGCATGTCACCCTCGCTCCAGATGGCCGCCCCTAGGCCGGGGCTGCTGTTGGAATCGTGAACATTGTTGCGGGCCAGGATACAGTCTTGAACGGTGATGCCACTCCACATGTCACCGTAGATGCCGCCGCCCTGATCGCCCCACGGTGGGCACACGTTATCGGTAATCAGGCAGCGACGCAACGTCATGACACTGTCCATTTCACAGATAACGCCACCGCCACCACCGCGCGCGGAATTGGCGCTGACCTGGCAATCTACGAGCTGCAACGCGTATCCCCGGTGATCGTAATAATACACTCCCCCGCCCATCCCGAAGCTATTTGTGGCCGAGTTATGGGTGATGATGCAATCGCTGATCCTCGGGCTGCTCTGCGAGCAGAAGATACCACCGCCGTAGTCGCCGGTGCAATCGCGGATGGTAAAGCCCTGTAGGTGCGACGCGGGAGTCTCCGAAGTTCCGTGAAGATAAAAGCCTCGGCCCGCCTGTTGGCCATTGATAACACAGCTTTGTGGCCCATTTTGACTCCGGAGCGTAAGGACTTTCCCGCCTAAACTCAGATCGCGATTGCCCGCGCCGACATAGACACCATCCGCCACCTGCACGGTGACAATCTCGTGCGCGCCAGTCGGGGCCGCGTCCAGAGCCTCCTGGATTGCATCGTAGGGGTGCTCAAGAGAACCATCCTCGTCCGGATCGCTGACGGACGGGTCGCTTGAGCCTGGGTCATGCGGCCCGTTGTCGTCTACGTACAGAATGACGACGGGCTCGCACGCGTCGGGAACATGGTTGGCGTTGACATCCGGGCTGCCGCCAAAGATCTCGCACAGGTCGGAAACACCATCGCCGTCGCAATCCTGATCGCCGCCCGGTTCACAATCATCCGGAAGGCCGTTGTGGTTGCAATCCTGACTGGTCCCGGCGAACAGATCACACAGGTCGACCGTTCCGTTCTGGTTGCAGTCCGTCAGTCCACCAAACTCGCATTCGTCGGGGACGCCGTTGGCGTTGCAGTCCGCGCTAAAGCCGTGCAGAATATCCTGTGGGTCGGGCACGCCGTTGTTGTTGCAGTCCCCGGCAACGTATTCATCGGCCCCGATATCAACTCGGCCTTCAAGTATGCGGGCTTGCCCATCGATGTCCGTTCCGTCCCCCGGCAACGGAAGATTCGGATCGCCGGCGTCGATGCACGGGGAGGAACTGGCCAGGTGATAATTGCCGGCTGCGGCGTGAAGCAGCTGCGGATCCGAATAAATGTTGTGCGCGCCCGCGCTGAGCACCGGCGGCAACTCACCCTCAATCACAGAAACGTCGACGCTGGGCCAGGAAGGACCCGACGGATAAACCTGGAGGCGACCGGGGGCCTGGTTGTCCCATAGAATGCAATTCCGCACCGTCGGACTGCTAAAGTGGCAGGACATTCCGCCGGTGAAATACTCCGCCGTGTTGCCTATCAGTGTGCAGTTTAGAATCATGGGGTTGCTCGCCGAGTAGCAGGAAATGCCCCCGGACCAGGTCCCCACGTTGCTGGCGATCACACAATCGCGGATCACTGGGCTGCTGCTGTCCGCGCAGGCGATGGCGCCGTCGCCGGAAACGGATCCATCGCTACGGGTAATGAGACAGTTACTGATAATAGCGTTGCTGTGACGCAGCTCCACCGCCGAGTAGTAGACCGAGAAACTGTCACTGATCTGGCAATTGTGGACGACGGGAGAGGCGTCCGAACAGTAAATCGCACCAGCGTCGTAGTCGTCACCCCTTCCATTTCGAATAGCAAACCCCTCGAGGCGGGCCGCCGTACTCTCGTAATCGCGCAGGCGGAAGCCGATTCCGGTGTGCTCGCAGTCAATTTGACACGTTTCGGGTCCCATGGCGCTATGTAGATAGATGTCACGACCGCCGAAGGTGATGTCCTTGTTCCCGATCCCGGTATAGAGCCCATTCAACACTACGAGTTCGTCTCCGGAATACGCCCGGCCGATCGCTTTCTGGATGGCATCGAAGGGATGCGCCGCGCTTCCATCCTCGAGCGGATCGCTGATCGTGGGATCACCGGGCCCCGGATCTCCCGGCGCGTCGTCATCCACATAGAGCCGGCGCGGCGCGTATTCACATTCATCCGGAATCCCGTTGCCATTCTGGTCCGCGCTCGTGCCATTGACGATGTCGCACGCGTCCGGAATTCCGTTGCCGTTACAGTCGCGTTCACATTCGTCGGGAATACCGTTGGAATTGCAGTCCGCGCTCGTGCCGTTTGCCACATCGCAGACATCCAGCACGCCGTTACCGTTGCAGTCAGCCGGCTCGCATTCATCCGGCGTCGAGTTGCCGTTACAATCCTGGCTCGTGCCGTTGCTGAGATCGTCCTCGTCCGCAACGCCGTTGTGGTTGCAGTCAGGAAACGGGTAGTACTCATCCGCGCCCAGATCAAGCCGGTCATTGAACACGCGACTCTGCTGATCGAGATCCGTTTCATCCGGTGGGGGCTGATAAGCGGGGTCACCCGCGTCGATACATGGCGAACCGGTGGACAAGTGGTAGTTCCCCGCGGCCGGGTCCGCAAAGAGCGGAGCCACAGCAAGGTTATCGCCTTCCCAGGTGACCTGACCATAAATCCCGCCCATCAGGCGATCCTGGATGTCGCTGTAGCCCACTGCAAGAGCGCAGTAGTGGGCGATTTGCGAACCCTGTTGCGCTCGGTTCCCCCATAAGATGCAATTCTGGACGGTGGTCAACCCGCCGTTGAAGAAAACCCCCCGCCGAAGCCGACCGGCGCGCCGCCACAAACCACCGCGTTGTCGGCGATCGTACATTGGGCGATCAGGTAGTTCCCTTCCCCTTGAAGATAGATGCCGCCCCCGCCATACGAGGCGCTGCTTGGAAGCGACACCGTATTCCCGGCAATCAGGCAGTCGCGGATGGTCACTTGCCCGTCACTGCTAATTGCGAGCCCACCCCCCCGGTACTCCGTCCCGTTGCCCGCAATGGTGCAGTTTGTAATCGTCACCTCGTATCCGGTGTCGTTGAATACATGAATGCCGCCTCCTTCGTTCGAACCGGTGCAGCGGTTACCGCTTATGATGCAATTGGAGATGGTGGGGCCGGCATAGAAACCGGAAATCCCGCCCCCATCATAGTCATAGTTGCTGTTGTCCGAAATAATACAGTTGCGAATCGTGGGGCTGCTGTAGGTGCACCAGATCGCCGCGTAACTGCCGTGGCGAATCGTGAAACCGTCCAGGATGGCCGCCGGCGTCTCGTGACTCACAAAATAAAAGCCCGCCCCGAGACCCTGGAGATCGAGGATGCAGGACTCGGGTCCGTGCTCGCTGTGCAGGAACACAGTTGTCCCATTGTAGTGAATGTCCTTATTGCCTACGCGCGTGTACACCCCGTCCCGCACGAGGATTTCGTCGTCAGACGATGCGGCGTCCAGGGCCTTTTGGATCGAGTCGAACGGGTGTGCCGGGGAGCCATCCTCGGCGGGATCGCTTACCGTTGGATCGACTGGCCCCGGATCGAGGGCGGCATCATCATCGACGTAGATCACCATGCGGCCCGGCTCCACCGCTTCGGCATCGCTTCGGTGCGCGGCCGGCTCGCCCGGCGCTCGCAGATCCGCGCGGTCGTGCCAACGTCGTGCCGAGGGAAAACGGCTCTGCTCGCAGCGGGCATCCATTTGCGCTTTGCGGGGCCTGGACGCGTAGGACGGGGCTGCATGATGCGATCCGCCTTCCGCCTGGACCCCGCCGAGCAGTGCGTAGCCGAAGACGAAGGCTAGGACGTGCGTGTTGGGCTTCATCTTTCGGATCTCCGTGAAATGGACCCGCCGTCTGGTCGCTCCCACCGCGATCCCAGATCGGCCGGCTCGGGGACCAAATACCGCACCCACGCTGGGCTTGGTGCTTTCCTGTGACTATTACTATACCGCGCCACCCCACACAGAAGGACAGGATGCTGAATCCGGGCTTCTGCGAAACCTGCGACCGCGGTACTCCCACTCTCATGTCCGGATAATTACGCCGTCTGATTCGATTACGCGCCGCCGATGCCCTGTCCCTGCTGAAAACTCCGTCGTCGTTGCGGGCCAAGGACGTATGCGCTTCGTCCCTTGCTGCCCGATCGGGCGCGATTTCGCCTTACGGAATCCAAACTGAGGCTTGACGATGGGCGTCGTGGCCGTGGTCGAGTTCCTTCTTCGGGCGTTTCTCGTGCCTTGTGCGCCAGTTGTCTGAGACGCTGGTGGACACCGCGATGACGCACGTACGCGAGGCGTTCCTCCAGGCGATCGATGCGGCCCTTTCCGGCGAGGTACCGTGCCGAGCGGATTCGGCTCGGGGGCTTTAGGAATGACTCCGCGCCGCAATGGCGACCGCGGGGCATCGAATGACCGCTGCGGGAACGTCGAGAAGTCAGGCAGCGCGGACTGGTAGCTGAACGTTGTCCGACGCGACACTGTCGTATATGGTCGGATCCTGGCTAGATGGTGCTGTAAAGTTCGAAGGAGGACCGCATGCGAACGGCGCTGATTGTGATCGTATGGGCGTGCGGACTGGCGGCGAGTTCCATCGCCCAGGTTTCCTCGGGCGGCGCCGACGCGTACTGGCCTCAGTGGCGCGGCCCGGCTGCGACGGGCGTTGCACCGCACGGCGATCCGCCGACAGAATGGAGCGAAACCAAGAACATCCGCTGGAAGGTCGCGATTCCGGGCCGCGGGCACGCCACGCCAATCGTGTGGGGCGAGCGCGTGTACATTCAAACCGCCGTCCCGACCGAGCGCGTGGCCGAGTCGCAGCCGGCGGAGCGGAGCCCTGCTGAGCCTCACGCCACGTCGGGACCGACCGAGTCGGAACCGGCCCGCATACACAAGTACATGCTCCTCGCGCTGGACCGCCGGACCGGCCAGACCGTCTGGGAGCAAACGCTGTGCGAAGCGGCTCCGCACGAGGGCGGCCATACCGACTCCAGCCAGGCCTCGAACTCGCCGGCGACGGATGGCGAGCGCATCATCGCCTATTTCGGCTCCCGCGGCGTCTACTGCCTGGACATGGACGGGAAGCTGGTCTGGAAGAAGGACTTGGGCCAGATGAAAACCCGCCGAGGCTTTGGCGAGGGGAGCTCCCCGACCCTCTACCGCGACACGGTCATCATCACCTGGGACAACGAGGGCCCGTCATTTATCGTCGCGCTGGACAAGAAGACCGGCGCGGAGCGCTGGCGCACGGACCGGGAAGAGCCGACCTCGTGGGCCACGCCGCTCGTCCTCGCCGCCGACGGGAAAGCCCAGGTGATCACGAGCGCGACCAAGCGGATTCGCAGCTACGACTTCCAGACCGGCAAACTGTTGTGGGAGTGCACCGGCCTGACTGAGAACGTCATTCCGACGCCGGTCAGCGCCAGCGGCCTGGTCTACTGCACGAGCGGCTTCCGGGGCAGCGCGCTGCTGGCCATTCGTTACGCCGACGCCCAGGGCGACATCACCGGTTCGCCAGCGATCGCCTGGACGTATGACGGGAAGGGTACGCCCTATGTTCCATCGCCACTACTGCTGGGTGACGAGCTTTATTTCCTGCAGGAAAACCGCGCTGTGCTGTCGTGCCTGGATGCGAAAAATGGCCAGCCGCACTACGCGAAAGAGCGGCTGGAGGGTCTGCGGGACGTTTTTTCTTCGCCCGTGGGTGCGAGCGGACGCGTGTACGTCGTGGGCCGCGACGGGAAGATGGCAGTAATCCAGGCCGGCCCCGAGTTCAAGATTCTGGCAACGAACGCGCTCGACGACAGCTTCACCGCCTCGCCCGCGATCGTGGGCAAGGAAATCTACCTGCGCGGGTACGAGCATCTGTACTGCATCGCGCCGGACTAACGCGGGCGTGCGGTCCAATTGTCCCTCGGACCCCAAGCCGCCGCGCAGCCGCCGGCAGTACGTCGCTAACGGGACTCTCAAGGCGGTTGACAGCAACCGCTAACAACTGTGAAATGTCTCATAGTCGGGGGTTTCGGGCACCGCAGGCCCACCCGCTCGTCTGGATTCGCCGATGGCCAAGATCCGCGACAACGTGATGACAATCACCGAACTCTCGACCTACCTCAAAGTATCCAAGTCCACGCTCTACAAACTGGCTCAGGAGGGGAAGGTTCCGGGACAGAAGGTCGGTCGCCACTGGCGGTTCCACAGGGAGGTGATCGATCAGTGGCTTGGCAAGGCGGATGCCGCGACGCCCGCGCGGAATCGGGGGGCGCGTAAGTGAGCAGCGAAGCGCTCAAACCCGGGGCTATCGTGCGAGGCGCGCTGTTCCCCGAGCCTGTGCAGGTCATCGTCTGCATTGCGCTGGGTGAGTCGTTGAAACTGGTCGGCAAGGGGCTCGATTCCGGCCGCGTATACGAGCCAGTTCTCGATGCTGCGCAAGTGGCGTCGCTCCAGGTCAGCCCGGACCAACCACCGTTCGACGGTGACGCCCTGCACTTCAGGCTCGGCGTTGAGGCGCTGCGCCTCGCCTTGGCCTATGAGTACGACCCGTATTTCTCGCTGTCGATCGCCCGGGTGGACCCGCTCCCGCACCAACTCGAAGCCGTCTACGACTACTTCATCAAGTTGCCTCGCATTCGGTTCCTGCTGGCCGACGACCCCGGCGCGGGCAAGACCATTATGGCCGGCCTGCTGCTCAAAGAGCTGAAGATCCGCGGTCTCGTGAAACGCACGCTGATCGTCACGCCGGCGAACCTGACGTTCCAGTGGCAGCGCGAGCTCAAGGACAAGTTCCGCGAGACGTTCGAGATCGTCCGCGGCGACGTCCTCCGCGCGAACTACGGCATGAACCCGTGGCAGGAGAAGAGCCAGGTTCTCACCTCGGTGTCCTGGGTGTCACGCGTTGACGATGCACGCGACAGCTTACTTCGCAGCACGTGGGACCTGATCATCGTGGATGAGGCGCACAAGATGAGCGCCTCCAGCGCCGATCACAAGACGCTCGCCTATGAGCTCGGCGAATCGCTCTCCACGATGACGGACCATTACCTGCTGATGACGGCCACGCCGCACAAAGGCGACCCGGAACATTTCTGCCTGTTTCTGCGACTGCTCGACGCCGACGTCTACGCGGATGTGAAGAGCCTGGAAGAAGCGATGCAGCGCAACTCGGCCCCGTTCTACCTGCGGCGGACGAAGGAAGCATTGGTCACCTTCCCGGACCCCGAGACGGGCGAGATCAAAAAACTGTTCACGAAGCGCAACGTCCAGACGGTCCCGTTCCAGATCGACAGCGACGAGTGGGACCTCTACGACGCGTTGACGCGGTATGTCGAGGACCAATCGATCAAGGCCCAGGCCGCGAACGCCACGACCGGCCGTGCGATCGGCTTCATGATGGCCATGTTGCAGCGCCGGCTCGCATCCAGCACGTACGCCGCGCGGCGCAGCCTGGAGCGCATGCGGGAGAAACGTCAGAAGATACTCGACGACCCCCAGGCCTACCGCCAGGAGCAGATCGAAAAGAAGCTGCCCGAGGACTTCGACGAGCTGCCCGACGACGAGCAGCAGGACATTCTGTCCCACCTGGAAGAGCTCGTTGCCTCAGTCGATCCCGCCGCCCTGCGCGAGGAGATCATCCAACTCACGAAGCTGATCGATCAGGCCCGCCTGCTCGAACAGCGTGAAGTCGAGACGAAGCTCGTCAAGCTCCGCGAGTCGATCTCCGACCAGGGCGTGTTCAAAGACCCCTCAACGAAGCTGCTCGTCTTCACCGAGCACAAGGACACGCTCGATTACCTGGTCGGCAAGCTCACGCAGTGGGGCCTCAATGTCACGCAGATTCACGGCGGGATGAAGATCGGCGATCGCGATATGCCCGGCACGCGCCTGCACGCGGAGCGGATCTTCCGCGACCGCGACGGCGCCCAGGTGATGGTTGCCACCGAGGCCGCGGGCGAAGGCATCAATCTCCAGTGCTGCTGGCTGATGATCAACTACGACATTCCGTGGAACCCGGTCTGCCTGGAGCAGCGGATGGGCCGCATCCACCGCTACGGCCAGGAGAAGGACTGCCTGATCTTCAACTTCGTCGCGACCAACACCCGTGAGGGGCGGGTGATGGAGAAGCTCTTCGAGCGCATTCAGCAGATCGAAGCCGACCTCGACCCCGGCCGCACGGGCAAGGTGTTCAACGTGCTGGGCGACGTGTTCCCGGCCAACCAGCTCGAAAAGATGATCCGCGACATGTACCTCCGCAACCTGACGGAGGAGAGCATCAAGAGCCGGATCGTGCAGGAAGTCGATACGACCCGTTTCCGCCAGATCACCGATTCCACTCTGGAGGGCCTGGCCAAGCGCGAACTGAACCTGTCGGCCATCGTCGGCAAGTCAGCCGAGGCAAAGGAGCGCCGGCTCGTCCCCGAGGTGATCGAGGACTTCTTCACGCACGCCGGCCCGGTCATCGGTCTGCTGCCCAAGGAATCGGCCGCCGGTAGCCACATCTACCGCGTCGGCCGCGTCCCGCGCCACCTCTGGCCCGTCGGCGACAAGCTGGAGCCCCGCTTCGGCAAGCTCGGCAAAGAGTACAAGCAAATCGTCTTCGACAAGAACCTCCTCGCGAAAGACGCCACGTCCGAGTGGGTCACACCCGGGCATCCGCTGTTCGAGACGGTCCGCCAGACCCTCTGGGAGCAGGTCCGCGACGATCTTCTACGCGGCGCCGTGTTCTACGATCTGCACAGCCCCGTGCCGTACCACCTCGACGTCTTCTCCGCTTCGGTGAAGGACGGCCTCGGCCACGAGCTGCACCGCCGGCTCTTCGTCGTCCAGTCCGCGCCGGACGGCCGCATGGCTGTGAAGCAGCCAACCATCTTTCTGGACCTGGCCACCGCCCCCAAAGGCACGCCCGCGCCGGCAGGTGCCAGCATTCCGACCATCGAGCAGCGCGAGTATGCCCTGATCGAACAATGCCTCAGCGCCTTCCTGGCCGAAATCGCCACGCAGCGCTGCCGCGAGACGGACACCATCCGCCGGCACATTGAGATCAGCCTAAACGAGTTGATTCACCGCCAGAATCTGACGTACGCGAACCTCTCCGAGCAGCAGACCAAGCTCGGCACCGCGCCGCCATGGCTGGCCGCCAGTATGAAGCAGTGCGAGGACCGGCTGGAGGAGCTCAATTCCCGGCGCGAACGCCGGCTGGCCGACCTGGAGCGCGAGTGCCAGTGCGCCATCGGCGACATCCAACGGATTGGCTGCGCGTGGGTTCTGCCGCACCCCGATCGCACGACCCCGTCCATCCAGCCGATGGTGCGGGATGACGAGATCGAGCGCATCGCCGTCCAGGCGGCGATCGCGCACGAAGAGGCCCAGGGCCGCCAGGTCGAGAGCGTCGAGGCCCAGAACCGCGGCTTCGACCTGATCTCCCGCCGGCCGCACCCGGAGGACCCAGCCACCGCAATTGACGTGCGGTTCATCGAGGTGAAGGGCCGCGCCGGCGTGGGCGAGGTCGCGCTGACGACGAACGAATTCAAGACGGCCGAGCGGCTGAAGAACGATTTCTGGCTCTACGTTGTATACAACTGCGCTTCGATCCCCGAGGTTCACACCATTTGCAACCCAGCCCGGCTAGGCTGGAAGCCCGTCGTCAAGGTCGAACACTACGTCGTCGGGTCGCAGGAGTTGCTGACCGCGGAGGACGGCGAGCGACGTGGAGGATGAAGCACAAATGAGCAGTCTGGTATGGAAACGCGCGCCGCACGCAGGGGACGACTATGCTCTGGTGGTCGCCAACCCAGACGCCAGCGACAATGCGAGCGTTAGAAGCCTCTTTGCGCGAGTCAAGCAGGCCACGGGGGCCAGCCACAAGCGGATGCTAAGCACAGAGGCGAGCGTCGCGTTTGAACGCTGGCTGGATGATGTGAGTCAGCCGCTGCCGTCTCACGCGTATGCCCGGCTGAGCAATTGGTTCCTGACCGAAAAAAGAAACGACCGAGAAAGCCCATTGGCAGAGCGCTGCGCGGCACTCTGGGACGCG
Source organism: Phycisphaerae bacterium (assembly GCA_020058145.1). GTDB lineage: Bacteria > Planctomycetota > Phycisphaerae > UBA1845 > Fen-1342 > JAGVEP01. The sequence continues at coordinate 14,838 of JAGVEP010000408.1, forward strand.
CTGTTCCTGACTCGTCCCCACAAGCGCCTGACTGATGCGGACGGCAATGCCGAAATTGTGGACATCACGTTCAAGGTATGGTGGAAATCGCAAGAAGATCGTCAGGGCCATCACTGATGCCGCAGTACCCGAAGCGCCTGATCGAAGTGGATCTGCCCATCAAGCGGATCTCCGCCCACGCGCGGCGGGAGAAGTCGATCCGGCATGGGCACATTTCCACGCTGCACATCTGGTGGGCGCGGCGGCCGTTGGCGGCGTGCCGGGCGGTGATCTGTGCTGCCCTGTGGCCGGACCCGGCGGATGAGCTTTGCCCGCAGCGGTTTCGCGATGACGCGTTCCGCATCATGGCCGAGCTGCGCGACTGCGTGCTCGGCGGCAAGATTTCGGAGGACCAGCACGCCGCGAAGGAGCCGGTCGAACGCATTCACGTGCCCGGCGGGCAAGAGGGTGCGACAAAGGGCAAGCCTGATGGTGAAAGCGATTACGTCGGCCTGCGGCGGGCGCTGCTCGACTTCATCGCCGAGTTCGCCAACTGGGACCTCTCGACGAATCGGTTCTTCCTCGACGCGAGCCGCGCGCTCACGCAGTCGGCCCACGAGGCGCTCGGCGGCGCGCCGGGCACACGGCCGCTGGTCGTGGACCCGTTCGCCGGCGGCGGGTCGATTCCGCTGGAGGCCCTGCGGGTCGGGGCCGACGCCTTCGCCAGCGACCTGAACCCCATCCCCGTCCTGCTCAACAAGGTCGTGCTGGAGTACATCCCGAAGTTCGGCAATGCAGAATGCAAAATGAAGAATGCCCAGGGGCAGGAGGTCACATTCCACGGACTCGCCGACGCCGTGCGGTACTGGGGGAACTGGATCAAGGAGCAGGCCGAGAAGGAACTGGCTGCGTTCTACCCGCAGGACCCGCCTGATGTAGCGTCCGACCCCCGTGCCGGACGTCCCGGCGCCACGCCGATCGCCTATCTGTGGGCCCGGACCATCCTCTCCGAGGCCCCCGGCGCGGGCCACACGCCGGTCGAAGTGCCGCTCATGCGCTCGTTGTGGCTGGCCAAGAAGGCGGGCCGGCGGCGGGCGCTGCGCTGGGTGCGCGACAAAGCCGGCCAGCTCCAAACCGAGACGGTCGACGTCACGTACGTCGTCGACGGCCAGCCGGTCGTAAAGCGCGTGCGCCGGCCGCTGCTGGAGATCTTTGAGCCGAAGAAAGAGAGCGAGGTCGAGGGCGGCACGGTCACCCGCGGTAGCGCCACGTGCCCCGTGACGGGCTATACCACGAAGGTCAATTCGGTCCGCGCGCAGCTCAAGCAGCGCCGCGGCGGCGCGGCCGATGCCCGGCTCTTCGCCGTCGTGACCACCCGTGACGACGAGCAGGGCCGGTTCTACCGCCTGCCGATGAA
>JAGVEP010000403.1 GCA_020058145.1 Phycisphaerae bacterium
AATGCCGCCGCCGCACACGCCCGGGACTTCGCCGCGGGCGAAGCATTCAGCGCAATCTCAGTCAGCGGCTCGTCGAACGGGAACACCCAGACGATTAGCTTTTCATGGAACGGCAGCGGCAGCGCCAACCTGGAAACCGAGCCCGCTTTCGCGGGCATCGACTGCAACGCTGGCGTGTCCATGGATATCACCTTCGACGTGGTCGGGGCGCCGGCGCAGTTTCAACTGAGCTTTTCAACGGACGGACCCCGCGACATTCAGGTCGACGGACTCGTCGACGGCGACTTCCTCGGCTCTTTCTGTAAGCGCCCCGCTGACGATTTCAGCCCCTGTGAGCCCGATAGCCTCTTGCGGAGCGGCGTTCTGCCCCCGGGGCACTACACCTTTCAAGCCCGCGCTGCCGACAGTGCCACCTTGAGCAACAACGCCGGCGAGGAGCAACGTCCCAACTTCTCCTCGAACTTCACGCTCACTCTGACGCTCGATTCGGCCCCCAGCGTCCGCTGGATCAATCCCGCCGGCGGGCTTTTCGGCGAACCGAGCAACTGGGAATTCAACCTGCCGCCGTCAGCCGCGGAACACACCGCCATCGTCGATCTCGGCGGCGGAGTCGCGATCGATTTCACGGGGACTGACAAAACCATCGGCCAGCTTCTTGTCCGCAACACGACCGTTGACCTCTTCGGCGGCCGGCTTTTCCTACGCGCGCCGACGATCGGGGAACCGTCGCTCGCGATCGGCAAAACCTCGCAAGTCGTGTTACACGCAGGCGAAATCAGGTGCGAGAACGCTGTCGTGGGTGATCTCGCGGACGACCCCACGGCCGTCGCGGCGCTCGAGTTGCTCGGCTCGCCGACTCAGACGCCGGCGCTTATCGCCAGTGGCACCGTGCTCGTCGGCGTATCCCAGACGGGCCGGCTCAGCGTGACGGACGCGAAGCTCCAATGCAGCACGCTCCAACTCGCCGGCGCCGGCACGGGCAGCACGACGGTGTTCCGCGGGCCGCAGACAGAAGTTTCCGTGAACAACCTCGACATGGACTTCCTCGGGCCTGCGAATCTCACCATCAGCGACGGCGCCCAGGTGCTTACCGGCGTTATCAAACTGGTCGGCGGGCCGCTCGGCATCAGCTCGCTCACTGTCGATGGGATCAATGCTCAACGGGACCAACCGTCGGTACTCACTGCCGCCGCCATGAGCGTCGACGAGGCCGCGAACTTTGAGATCCGCGCAGGCGGCCAGGTACAACTGGAGCGGCTCACGCTCGGCAGCGACGACCCCGCCTCGAAGCCACGGCTCACCGTCACCGGCGGAACGCAGTCGGCCCCCTCGCGGTTGACCGTTGAGTCCCTCGCCAAGGTCTTGGGCGCCGCTACGCGGGTGACCGTGTCGGAAAAGGCCCAGGTGAACTTTTCGGGAGACGTAGAAATCCGGTCGCGCGGGCTGACGGCTTTCAATGTCATCGGACCGGACACGGCTTGCACCATCCGGGGCACGTTGACGATCGCCGCTACCAGCGGCGCCATTGCCGACGTGGACGTGTCCGAGGGCGGTGTCTTTTCGGAAGAGTCGGGGCACGCCGCTACCTTGCTGGTCGGCGAGGGCGCGAATCCTGGCTCGATCCGCATCACGCATCCGATTGCACGGTTCAACGATCCGGTCCCGTCGCAGATGCGCTTCAGTAATGTCGATATCGCCAACGGCAGCGTGGTCGTGCAGGGCGCGGGCGCACTCGGCGGCGATCAGACCATCACCGTGCGCGATCGGCTCGAGGTGGACTCCAATCTACTCACCAGGCCGAACGTATTCTGCAACCAGCTCAACATCAAGGCCAACGGCGTCGTGCGTTGCTGTCCGAGCGGTCGTATCGTCGCGACCACGATCGTCAATGAAGTTGGCGCGCGTATCGAAGGCGACGCGAACGTCACCGGTAACGTCGTCACCAGCGGCCTGGTCAGAGTCGGCTGCTCGCCCGGCACCATGACGATCGAGGGCGATTACGAGCAGACCGAGACCGGCGTGCTGGAGATCGAGGTCGCGGGCCTGAATGCAGGCCGGTTCGACGTCCTCAAGGTGACGGGCAACGCGACGCTGGCCGGCACGGTGGACCTGCGTTTCATCGACGGCTTCGTGCCCCAGCCGGGCGACAACGTGGACTTCGTGCAAGTCAGCGGCACGGTCGAGGGCGTCCTCAAGGGCGGCACGATCGACGTACCGGCCGACGAAGCGGCAGGCACGCCCGGCCTGACCGTTGAAGCGAAGTGGGAGGTCACGCCAGCGGGCACGTGCCGGATGACGGTCACAGACGTCACTGCACTGAACGACTCGAGTCGCCTGCTTCTCCCCACCTGCGGCGCGGGGCTGTGTGGTGCCGGCGTCGTCCCCATGCTGCCACTCACGCTGGCAGGTGTTGGCCTCATCAAGATCGGGCTGCGCCGTCGCGGATCACGACGCAGCGCCGGCCGGCTGATCGCCGGCGACGGTAAGACGATTCGCCGCAGTTGCGTTTGCCGCCGCTGAGAAAGCCGCCCTGCACATGGTCAGCGCCTGGTGCGAAAGCAATCAGACGGTCCGAGGCCAGCTCGTGACCATGACTACCTGCTCAGCCTCCTGACTCACGAATCCAAGGCCGGAACCTGAGAATGCAATGGCCCTGGCTGAAGCCCTCGCGTTGATCCGCGCCAGTGGCCGATAATGGGTGGGGCGGGTACGCTATGCTCTGCGCCCGCCGGGCCGTGCCGCCGCGCGGTGTGGATCGGCTGGAACGAACGAAATGGCGCGCCTGAGGAGTTGTGCTGATGTCCGCGAGACACCTTGCTGTGGCCCTCGTCTTGGGCCTGTCGGGTTTCACGGCGACGGCGCAGGAGCGCCCCGGCCCCGTCGCTCCCGCGTCACCGCCGGAACAGCCGTCGCTGTCTATCGAGCAGGTGCTTGGCCGGGTGCGCGAGCTGCACGACCGCGCGCAGGCGAGCAGGAACGCCCAGGAAGCCGAGCAACTGATGCGCGAGGCGCTGGGCGCGCTCGGGGCCGTCTTGCAGCGTGAGCCGGCGAACATCGAGGCCAACCTGCTGACCGGCGAGCTGTCGATGGAGACGAATGACTACGATCGCGCCCGCACCGCGTTCAAGGATGTGCTGCGCAACGAGCCGAGCAACTTCCGGGCGAACATCGGCATGGGGCGGATCTGGATCACCAGCCGCTACTGGCGGCAGGCCATCTCGTTTCTCGAGGCGGCGGAGAAAGTGGCACCCCAGGCGAGCCTGTCCGAAGTGCGGCGGCTGCTCGCGCTGGCGCTGGCCGGCTCCGGCGCCATGGACAAGGCGCTTGCTAAGGTCCAGGAAGCGGTGCAAGGCAACCCGCGCGATTTGGACGCGCTTCACACCCGCGTGCTCATCCGCATGGCGGCCTCCAAAGCCAACCCGGAGGAACTCGCCACGGCCCTCAAAGAGGACGAGGCGTACCTGCAGCAGGCTGTGGACGGCGTCCGCCAGCAGCCGTGGAGTCGCAATACCCTCGCCCAACTGAGCGCGGCCTACCAAACGCTGATGGCCCCACCGCCGGACCCCGGCGTACTCCAGCTCTACCACAGTTCATTGTACGAGCAGGTGCGGAAACAGCCGACGGACAAGCTACGGCCCGGCAAGGGCGCCGAAGCGGCGGCCATTCTGGTTCGCATGGCGGAGGTGTTGCGCCAGCAGTCGCTCTTGAACCTGGTCCTGCAGGAACACGATGCTCTGGTGCTTACCGAGCGCGCGGTGGCGCCCGACTATGCGCCGAGCAACGTCAAGTACCAGGAGCATTTGTTGGCCACCTACCAGCAGCTCCAGGAACTCACCGCCCGCCTGGTCGGCCCCGACGTGTACAAGGATGCCACCCTCCGCGACCGGGCCGTGACAACTTGCCGCGCGATCCTCGCGCTTGATCCGCAAAATGAGCGTGCCCGGGCCTACCTGGAGGCGGTCGGCGCGCCGCTGACCACGCAGCCGGCCACCGGACCGTAACGCGGTCGGGGACCGATCACATTCAATGCCCGGTATGCCCGAATCCGCCGCCGCCGCGCCGGCTATCCGTCAACTCCTGGGCCGCGACGACCTGCACGTGTGCCACCGGACTGATCACGAGTTGTGCAAAGCGCATGCCGCGCGTGATCGTGTACGGCTCGCGCCCGCAGTTGCCGAGGATGACCTGCAATTCGCCGCGATAGTCGGCGTCGATCGTGCCGGGCGCATTCGGCAACATCAGGCCGTGCCGCAGGGCCAGGCCGCTGCGGGCGCGCACCTGGCCCTCGTACCCGCCGGGAATCTCGACGTACAGCCCCGTGGGCACCAGCCGGATCTCGCCCGGTGCGATCTCGATCGGCTCGTCATTGGCCGCGTGCAAATCCAGACCCGCCGCGTGCGCGCTCATGTACTGCGGCGGCGGCAGGTCTTCGGTGCCCGGGCGACGGCGGAACTTCAATACCGGGGTCATGGCAGCTCCCTGCTGTCGGGTCCGGCATATGATACCGTTGTGCGGGCGTTCCCGACGACGACCCGCACAAGGAAGCTGCTATGTGCATCGAACGCTGGATTCGGCTGATCGCGGGCACCTTCGTCCTGGCAAGCACGGCGCTGGGGTACTTTCACAGCCCGTACTGGTTCCTGTTCACGGCTTTCGTCGGCGCGAACTTGTTCCAGTCGGCCCTGACGAAGTGGTGCCTGATGGAGAACATCCTCGCCGCGGCAGGCGTGCCGCCCTGCGAGCACGGTGGGAAAGTGATGAAGTAATAAGGTGCTAAGGGCAACCTCCCGCAAGGGTGCCGTTATCACCTGATCACTTCGCGGTACAGCGAGTCCCGCTCCACCGGCGCGCAGCCGGCCTCCAGCAGCAGCCGGTGAATGTGCGCCACCGTCAGTTCCTGCCGATTGGTGCCCAACCCCTCACGTTTGGTGATGTCGTACCAGACGACCGTGCCGTCAAAGTCGTCGACGCCCCAATTCAAGGCCACCTGCGCAAGCTTCGGCGATTGCATGATCCAGAACGCTTTGATATGGGAGAAGTTGTCGAGCAGCAGCCGTGAAACGGCCAGCGTCCGCAGGTCGTCCAGGCCCGTGGGGCCCGGCAAATGGGCCAGTTCGCTGCCATCCGGGATGAACGACAGCGGCACGAAGCACTGAAACGCCGCCTGCCGCTCGCGCAGCGAGACGTCCTGGTGCGCGCGCAGCTTGAGCAGGTGTTGCACGCGCTCGGCGGGCGCTTCGATGTGCCCATACAACATCGTGGCGTTCGACGGGATGCCCAACTCGTGGGCGCTGCGGTGTACGTCGAACCAGTGCTCCGCGCCCACCTTGTTCTTGAACGCCTCGGCGTGGACGCGGTCGTCGAAAATCTCAGCGCCACCACCGGGGAGACTGTCCAGTCCAGCGGCGCGCAGGGCGGTCAGCACCTCCGCGATACTCAGCCGGGGCCGCGTGATGCGCGTGAAATGGATGATCTCGATGGCCGTGAACGCCTTGATGTGCAACTTCGGGCACGCTTGCCTGATGGCCCGGCACATATCGGTGTAGTACGAAAACGGCAGCTTCGGGTGCAGTCCGCCAACGATGTGGGCCTCGGTCGCGCCGCGCGCCGCGGCTTCGGTGGCTTGGGCGACGATTTCATCAAGCGAGTATTCGTAGCCATCGCTGGCGCCTGCATGGCCTGCTGCTGCCAGGTCCTGCGCTCCGCCTTGTCGCTCCACGTAGGGCCGGTAAAACGAGCAGAACTTGCACCGGAGAACGCAGTAGTTCGTGTAATTGATGTGGCGGTTAATGTTGTAGAACGCTTTGCGGCCATGCCGGCGCTCACGGACGTGGTTGGCGAGTTCGCCGAGCGTGAAGAGGTCGCGCGTGTGGTACAGCGCCAGCCCGTCTGCGTGGCTGAGCCGCTCGCCGGCGCAAACCTTCCCTCGGATCGACTCCAAAGCGGGGTCGGATGTCCGGCTGCTCGAACTCGCTGCCACAAGCGCCACGCCGCGTTTTCCACCGCAGGGGGTCAGGATACCGTTCTGTTTCCGATTCTAGCCCAACCTTCGCAGATCTCAAAAATGGTTCTTCCGCAGAATTCGTGGGTGGAATCTGGGGAAACCGGCTCCGCAGGTTTCCCCAGACCCCTTCCCGGGGCTTCTTGCCCCTGATACGGTTCCCGACGTTATCCATGACCGTGCGGAGCGGCCTCGCAGCCAGCGCAGCACGGTTGTGGATAACTCGGCCGGCGGAAAGGCCGTGCCTGTCAAGAACCGGTCAGCGGCAAGGAAGGGGTCGGCCTCCGGGCCGCCGCCGCAGGTTACGAGGCGTACGCCGCGAGTGGCTCGACCCCAGTTGGATACCCCGTCACGGTCACGGTCACTCGCCCCTCAACCTGCGAGGCTTGCCGTGAGATCACCGGACCGTGCTGCGGGGCCTGTTCAGAAGTCTGAGAGAACACCACCCTCGAAAGGGTCCCGTATCAGGTTGACCGGCAACAGGCTGGCGATATCCAACGCGGCCGGCTCGTTCGCGCACCGAGCCACCCCCATGAACACGCCCGCCGCCAACGTTGCGTTCGCCGAGTGGGAGCATTTTGCCGGTTTTGACTGGGCCACGGAGAAGCACGACGTGGTGGTCGTCGACCGCGCGGGGCAGGTGGTGCTCACGCTGACCTTCCCCGACACGGCCGCGGGCTGGGCGCAATTGCGCGACCAGCTGCAGCCGCTGGGCCAGCTCGGCGTGGCCATCGAGACCAGTCGCGGGCCGGCTGTCGAGCGGCTGCTGGCCGCAGGTTGGACCGTCTTCCCGATGAACCCCAAGGCGGCCGAGCGCTTCCGCGACCGCAAGACGCCCAGCGGCGTCAAGGATGACCGGCTCGACGCCTGGAGCTTCGCCGACGCGCTGCGG
>JAGVEP010000209.1 GCA_020058145.1 Phycisphaerae bacterium
CGACTGTAAAATCACACATGTCCGTTGCTCCTTTGGAAAAAAGTTGTTTGGGCCGGTTGTTATACCGGCCCGAGCAACGGACGCTCATCCCCATCTACATTCCGTCGCCCCGTTGGGGCGAAGAGCGGGCGCGTTTGTACGCGGACGCGCCGCGGGCGCGCATGGACACGGCGCGGCTCTGCATAGATGCAAAGGCGCGGCGCGGGGACGGAATTTCTCGAAAAATGGACGCGCCGCCGGCAGAAATGGAGTCGTTACCAAAGCGGAGCCCGGACGCGACCATGGCGGCCGAGGCGCCGGCGTCCCGCACCGGCTGGCCGGGGGCATTCGTCAGCTCGTCTGCGCTGGTGCGCGGGACGATAGGAACTCCCGGCAGGCCTGGCGGCTGAAGCTGAAGTTGCGCCGATAGGAGAGACCGCCCAGAAGCGCGATCAGCGGCTTACGCCGTTGCCACAAGCTGCGCCACAACCGGCGCAAGATATTCCAGCGGGAATAGAACACGCCGTCGCAGGTCTCCATCTCCCGGAGAATGTCCCCGCACGAGAACTGCCGGTAGCGGGCCACCGGAAACGTCAGCGTGTAGTACTTCCAATCCTCCGGAAACGTGTTGGCGACGACGCAGCCCTGTGATTCCATTTCGTCCCACAGCCGCGTGCCGGGCAGCGGCGTGAGGAACAGTGTATTGAGGAAGTCCATGCCATAGCGAATCGCCGCCGCCGCGATCCGCCGGCCGATGCCCGGCTCATCCGTGTCCAGGCCCAGGATGAACGAACCCGCCACCAGGATCTTGTGCCGCTGGATGCGGCGGACGGAATCCGCGACATCGCGGCCCTCCAGGATGTGGCGCTTCCCGCCCAGCGCGCGCAGCCCCTCGGCCGTCAGCGATTCAAAGCCGATGAACACGCCCGTACAGCCGGCCTGGGCGGCCAGCGTCAGCAGCTCCTCGTCATCGGCCATATTGATCGTCGTCTGGGCAATCCACTGTTTGCGCAGCTTCGCCCGGATCATGGCGCGAAACAGGTCCTTCGCTCGGGCGATATGCTCGGGGCGCGTGCCGATCAGATTGTCGTCCACGATTAGAACATACTTTTCCCGAATCGCACCGAATTCCCGCACCACGTCTGCGATCGGCCGCTGCCGGTAGCGATGTCCGTTGAACGCCGTCACGCTGCAGAAGCTGCAACTGAGCGGGCAGCCGCGGGTGGTCTGAATCGCCCCGCAGGCATAATCGCCGGTCAGCAAATCATGCCGGGCCGGCGGAATCTCAGCCATGTTCGCGTGCGCGCCGGCGTAGAGGGGCTTGAGGGCGCCCTGCCGGACGTCGAGCAAAACCTGCGCCCAAATGTGCTCGGCCTCCCCCGTGACCACCGCATCCACGCGCGCTTGCGCCTCTTCCGTACGCATGGTGGCATGAATGCCGCCCATGACGACCGGCACACCGCGGCTACGGAACTCGGCCGCCACCTCGTAGGCGCGGTTCGCCTGTGACGTGAACGCGGTGATGCCCACCAGGTCCGGGCGCGGCAGGGCCCCGTAGTCGCGCGCCCGGATATTCTCGTCGAAGATCGTGATTTCCCACTCCGGCGGGGTTAGGGCGGCCAGGACTGCCAGGCCAAGCGGCTTCCAGACACGGTAGTGATTCCAGCGGCTCTCGCGCACGTGGGTCAGGCTCACGAGCGGGTTACCGGGATTGATTAGATATAGGCGAATGGATGCGGTCCTCTCAGCCGATGTTTCTTATTGGCCGCCGCGGCGCTCACAATCGTAACTGCGTGGGCCGCCGCGCCGCAAGCCGGCGCCGCCGTGCGGTCGCGGCGTACTGGCCGCCGGCCCGTTCAAAAATATCCGCCTGCGCCCTATCGCTCGCCCGGGCAGCCGGCTATAATCCTGACGGTTGGTTTGCTGAAGCTAGTCGTACGCGACACTGTACCGGTCCCGCACTTCCTAGATCACCCGCCCACCTTCTCGGCCGGAACGACGGCCGCTTTCACCCGCGATCCTGAAAGTAAAACCTCGGCTCGCAGCCAGTGTTTTCAGAAAGAGAGCACCGATGGGCAAGAAACTGTATGTTGGGAACTTGGGCTACAATGTCACCAGTGCGGATCTCCAGCAGCTCTTCACGCCGCACGGGACGGTGCAGAGCGCTCAGGTCATCGAAGACCGCGACGCCGGCCGGAGCAAGGGCTTTGGCTTCGTCGAGATGGGCTCGGACCAGGAGGCGAACAACGCGATCACCGCTCTCAATGGCCAGGTGCACGGCGAGCGCGCCTTGACGGTGAACGAAGCCAAGCCGCGTGCGCCGCGGAGCAGCTCCGGCGGCTACGGCCAGCGCTAGGCGATCTGCTCTGTGCCAGGTGACACCTCGCAGGTGACATCGGCAAGCTGCGGATAACCTGGGAATCTAGGGCCTCCCGCCAGCGGGAGGCATAGGCGAGGCGTGGGGGGGCGATTCCCGCGAAAGCGGAGATCGCCCCCCGCGGTCTTTGCGCGGGCTGTACTCCGGTCGGCGTGAGGACCTCAGGAGAAGCCAATGCCCCCAAAATGGTCCGCGAAATGGAACCCACCGAAGTATTGGCGCGTGCGGGCTACGGCCGCCGACGGCCTGATCGTAACGCTGGGGCGCTACGAAACCGCAGAACAAGCGCATGAAGACTGCAGCAAGTTGACGGAGCAAGGTGGCTACCGCGATCTCGCCGTGCAGGCCATCGCCCCTAGTCCTCACTCGGCTGCGGCCGAAAACACCCCGCCGTAGCAGTGCGAGGTTCTCAGGCGGGCGTTGCGCTTCACGCCGACCACACGTCCGTCGTATTCGATAGTCTCTGCAGCGGTCGGTGGAAAAGTGCCTCGCCCCTGGCTGGCCGGGCCGGGTGCGGCTCAGCCACCGGTTCGCGGCAGGCTCACGACGACCGCAATCCCATGCCCCGGCTGACTTTCGATCCGTATGGTCCCGCCGTGTGCTTCGACGATCATCCGACAGATCGAAAGCCCCAGTCCGCAGCCGCGGGGCCCCTGGCCGGACCACGCCTGATCGGCACGATAGAAGCGGTCGAACAGGTGTGGCAGATGTTCGGGTGGAATGCCGGGGCCGTTATCGCGTACGGTGCTGCGGATCATGTCGCCGGCCTCCGCCATTGAAACTGTGACTTGCTTGCCCGCGCCCGCGTACTTGACCGCGTTCTCGATCAGATTGCTGAGCACTTGCCGCAGGTACGTTGGATCTCCGCAGACCAGCAAGTCGTCGTTCAGCTCCGTTCGGAGCACGATGCCGCGCTCTTCGGCCAGTGGGCCATACAGGTCCACCACGCCGCGAATCGCGTCAGCGAAGCAGACCGGTTCACGCGCCAATCGCAACTCCCCCGCATCGCCCTTCGCCAGCAGCAACAGGTCATCGGCGATCCGCGTCAAGCGATCGTAGTGCTCGACACTCTGCTCGATCGTCGCGCGCAGCTCCTCGGCCGAGCGTTGCCGCGCCAGGATGACCTCGGCGTTCCCGCGCAGGACTGCCAGCGGCGAGCGGAGCTCATGGGATGCGTCCGCGGTGAACTGCCGGACGCGGCGCACGTGGTCCTCGACGCGTTCGAGCATCCGGTTTAAGGTCTCGGCGAGCCGGTCAAGTTCATCTCCGGTCCCACGCAGGGGCAGGCGTTCCGCGAGCCGCTGGGCCCCAATCTCGTTGGCCTTTTTCGTAATCAGCTCCACCGGCCGCAGACTGCGCCCGGCGATGATTACGCCGCCGCCTACCGCCCCGGCGACCGCCACTACGAGTGCCACAATCGCGACGGTGCGAAACGTGGCCAACGAAGCGTACATTCGATCGAGCGCATACGCCGCTTCGGCCACGTAGTGGCTGCCATCGGCACCTGTGAATGTCTGCATGCACACACGCACGGGGTAGTCCAACTCGGCGATATTCGCGGTCGCAAAATGTGTTGGCTCCGCTGAGATCCCCTGGTCCAGTGGCGGCATGGGCGTCTGCCAGTTCTCCGCGAACGTGTCGCTGCTGACGAGCACGCGTCCGTCCGCGCTTTTCAGCCGAAACACGAGCACACCGCGCGGCCGTGCGCCGAGTTCCAGAGCGAAACTCGCCTGCACCGCGGCGGGGTCCTGGGCGTGGTGGGCCAGCAGCGCCGCCATCTGGTGGACCTCGCCCGCGAGAAAGCCGTCGATTTCGTGCTGCAACGAGTGTGCAAAGCCGATGTACAGGACGCCGCACAGCACCACACACACCGCGGTCGTGACGAAGGCCGACCACAGCGTGAGGCGTGTCCGGATCGTCCCCAATCGTCGCTTAGGAGGTGCCTTCGCGGAGGACATAACCGATCCCACGAATCGTGTGAATAAGCGGTACAGAGAACCTGTGATCGACCTTCTTCCGCAGCCGGTTCACGTGGACCTCCAGCACATTGGTCAGCGGGTCCTGCTTGAGATCCCACACGTGCTCCAAGATCATCGTGCGCGGGAGCAGTTCTCCCTTGTGGCGCGCGAGGAACTCAAGCAGCGCGAACTCGGTCGGCGACAAATCCAGACGTTGGCCCGCACGGTGGGCGGTCCGCGCGACCACGTCCACGGATAGGTCCGCCACGCTGATCGGATTCGTTGCCACCGTCTGCCCACGTCGCAGGAGCGCGCGCAGCCGGGCCAGGAGTTCCGCGAAATTGAAGGGCTTCACAAGATAATCGTCGGCCCCCAGGTCCAGCCCGCGCACCCGATCGTCCACCGAGTCCCGCGCGGTCAGGCAGATCACGGGCGTGCGGATGTCCCGCGCACGCAGCTCGCGCAGCACCGCGAAACCGCTCAACCCGGGCAGCATCAGGTCGAGCACAACCGCGTCGTACGGGTGGTTGCAGGCCAGCCGCAGACCCTCGTGGCCGTCGTCGGCGACATCCACGGCGTAGGCGGCCTCGCGGAGCCCCTTGTGAAGAAACCCGGCCATCCCAGGGTCGTCCTCAATAACGAGGATACGCATCGCGGCCGCCTCCGAGCCGCACGTCAACCCTCCGTGGCCGATGCGACCCGCTCCGCATGTTCCAGAATCTGTCGCGCGCAGCTTCGGCTGTGCTAGGCGCCGCGCTCCCATCCGTCAACTCCAGCGCGCCGACTGGACACTCCCGCACACATTGCTGACACCCGTCGCAGTCCGCTGGCTCGGCCAGATAAGGAAATGTCCCCATCGCCCGCGGCTCAAGCTCGCGCTCGCCACGGCCGACAACGCGGTGTGTCAATGTCTCGCCTTCGATCTTCCGGCCACGATGCGCGTGCATGCCGATGGCGGCTGGCGCGCAGAGGTCTTGGCAGATCCCGCAGGAGATGCATAGCCGGCCGGTGAGCCTAAGCCGGTACATTGCTGGCCCCCTGGTCTCGCGCGGCGCGGCCGTAATACCGGGCCGCCATGAGCATGGCCGCAGCTCCCAGAGCCAGCAGCATGGCGAAAGCCAGGTAGAACGTAATCTCAGCCAGGGCCGTGTTCTGGTTGGAGCGCAGGGCCGCCATCATTTGCCAGAAACCCGTCTTCGCCGCGGCATACTCCGCGCCCGGCGCCTCCATGACGAGCACGTAACCGATCGTGTTCAGCAGGGCGCCGAGTGCTACCAGGAACAGGCTGAGACGGAACGACTTGTTGATGTCCTCAGCATTGCGGAACACTTTGACGAGCACGGCGCCCGCCAGGGCAACGGTGCCAAGCGGCACGAACGGCAGGCCGATCTTGATGTCTGCCATGAGGTCGAGATTCAGGCAGAACACGCCGCACACCAGCGCCACGAACAGGGAACCGTCCCGCAGCACCACGTACGTCAGCCACCACAGATCCGCGGCTACCCGCAGAGTCAGGCGGCTGAGGATGCGATCAAAGTACGGCCGTCCGATGTGCAGCAGGAAGGACACCATCGAAAGCAGGACCCCCACATTGCAGAGGGTCTGTGCCGTCCAGATTTCCAACGCCTTGGCATTACCCATATTCAGTTCTCCACGAATCAAGTCCGTCTCGATCGCACTCGCACGTTGCCTACTCCGTATGATCACGGCGTGTCGAAGCGGCCCGTGCACGACCGCGCGACGACTTCGTCGGTCTCTGGCTTCGCTGCGGCGCGGCGGACGCCTCGCCGGCCGTTGTCCCACTGCGTTGGGGAAGGCGTCGGCCTTGGCGAGGAGCATGTTGATGCTCCGTCCCCCCGCCCCCGACCTCCCGGCGCAGCTCGTCGAGCTGCTGGCGGACGATCCGCAGGACCGCCCGGCCCTTCGCCGTAAGGTAGTAGCTGCGACGGGCGCGCAGGCCGCCGCCGGGGTCGACCTCACTGCGCAGCCACCCGTTGCGTTGCATCCGGGCCAACAGCGGGTACATCGTGCCCGGGCTCACGTCGTAGCCGTGGCGCCGGAGCTCCTGCATCATCCACTGCCCGACCACCGGCCCCTCGGCGGCGTGGTGCAGGATGTGCACCTTCCAGAAGGCCAGCAGAATGTCACGGGCCACCGCTCGCCGCATTTCCGCTTCGTCCATATCGTCTATCGTAATCGAACATCGTAATAAGTCAAGCCTGGCTCCGGTGCTTTTTGTGCGACACCGATCGCTCTGTCGTTACGGGGCCGCTGCGCCGCGGCGTCAGGCCAGCCCTGCCGCGACAACCGGCGGGAAACCGGCGGCGCTACGGGCGAAATCCGCCGCGAGGCTGTCAGGTCCACGGCGTAGGCGGCCTCGCGGAGCCCCTTGTGAAGAAATCCGGCCATCCCAGGGTCGTCCTCAATAACGAGGATACGCATCGCGCCGCCTCCGAGCCGCAGTGCGTCCGCTCTGGTTGCACGGCCCAGTGTACGTCGGGTCGGGCGGCGAGCAAGTTGACGCTCGCAACCGGACTCGCTGCCGGTAGCCGGAGTTACACATTACGGCTTTGTAATCGTCACGTAATCGGGCTGCCGGCGGCAGCCTCGTACAATCCGGGCTGCAAGAGCGGCGACAGCGGCGCCGCGGCTGACAACCCATGTGAGCGAAGGAGAAGTCGAATGTTCCGAGTTAGCGGTTTTCGCGGTGCCACGTTGTGCGCGATGGCGTGCTTGTCCCTACTGGTCCTGGCCGGCTGCCCGAATATCGCCGGCCTTCAAGGTCCCGCTGGCGAGACTGGCCTTCAGGGTCTCGCTGGCGAGCAAGGTCCCGCTGGCGAGCAGGGTCCCGCCGGCGAGCAAGGGCCGGCCGGCACTCCGGGGTCAGGCTATGTTTCTCTGGAGCCGGCGGGCATGGTCGGTTTTGTGCGCGACACGGCCGGCGACCCGGTCGTCGGGGCGACGGTCTATCTTGTCCCCAGCGCGGACATCCCCACCGCCCCACTGACGCTCACCGACATCGCCGTCGCACGCGCCAGCACGGTCGACGAACCGCTCGAGGACACGATTGCGGCCAACGGCGCAGGTTACACGCAGGCAACTACCGACGCGGACGGCCAATACCGAATCACCACGGTTCCCACCGGATCGTACTTCATCGTCGCCGTTCCCACGGACGCGGGGCACCTGCCCGGCGGCAATCTCTGCCGCACAGCCCTGTCGCAGACCGACATCGTGGGCCAGCAGCGGGACATTGAACTTTCCACCAGCCCGAGCCCTGCGGCCGAGTACGTCGGTCCAACGGTCTGCCTGAGCTGCCACGGCATGGTGCATGAGAAGCAGACACTCCACATGCTCGGGCTCCGCAAGATCGGCGAAGTCGGGCCGCTCCAGAACAGCTCCCGGTTCCCGGACTGGAATCAGCCCCTGGCGAAATTTACCGCCGGCGGCACCACGCTCTACTACTACGCCTACAACGGTAACGCCACCTCGCCGGACTGGAAGCTGTCGGAGACCAACCCCGGCAGCGGCGTGAGCTTCACCGCCAGGATGTTCGCCGCGACGGGCAAGTACTACGTCGAACTAACCGACGTGAAGGGCGCCAGCGGCTCCGTGACCTACGAAGTCGAGATGTCCTACGGCGGCGGCATTTATAAGCAACGCTTTATCACGATCATCGCGGGCAGCCGCTACATGCTGCCGATCGGCTACAACTTCCAGGGCCAGACGGATGAAACCCAGCCCTACGCGCGGTGGAAGTGGCAGCAGTACAATGCCCAGAACTGGTACGACGAGGCCACGCCGGCGCTCAAGACCCCGGCCAAGACCAAGGCCTTCGACAACAACTGCGCAGGCTGCCATTTCACCGGCTTCTCGGTGACGGGCGATGCGACCACCGGCTTCAAAGCGCACGCCGTGCCCGACGTCAACGGCGAGTTCGACTACGACGGTGACGGCTGGCCCGAGGAGATCAATGTTTCCTGCGAGTCATGTCACGGTCCCGGCTCGGAGCACTGGCAAAAGGCGGGCCGCGGCCACGCCATTGTGACTCCGCGTCTGCTGACCCCGGAGCGCGAAGTGACGATCTGTGCCCAGTGCCACACCCGGGTGAAGGGCGTGGGCGCCGGCGGCACCGAAACCCCGCTGGACACCAACGGGCACATGCTGCCCGCGGGCGGCAGGTACCAGGACTTTCTAACCAATCACGCGGCGGAGTTCGACAATGCGCTGTGGGACACGACCAAGGGCGACGGCAAGCACTCCAAGAAGCACCATTGGCAGGCATTTGACTTCATCCAGTCCAAGAAGTACCGCAATGCCTCGAGGCTGATGACGTGCTCCGACTGCCACGACCTGCACGGGAATACGGGACTGGACCACCAAGTACTGGACCAGCTTGACACCGCCCAGTCGGGCGAGGGCCTGTGCATGTCATGCCATTCCGCCACTTTCCCCGCGGGCGCCACGCTGGCGGCCCGCGAAAAAGCCCACTACGCCGCCCAGGGCATCGCGAACATCGAGATGGGTAATATCGGATGCACGGACTGCCACATGCCGAAAACCGCGAAGTCCGGCTCGGGTCTAAAGCAGGCGACGATCGCCGGTGTGACCTATTACTCGGGCGACATTTCGTCGCACCTGTTTGACGTACCGCTGCGCTCGTCCATCGCCACGAAGGCCTGGGATATGATGGCCATTGCCTACACCAACGCCTGTGGTGCCTGTCACCTTGGCGCACCGTAAGCTCGACTTTTGCCATTTTTCGCGGCGGTCGCGAATGAACGGGTACTCACAAAGAATCGGACTCCTCCGTACACTCGCGGGTGGTTTAGGGCCTGC
>JAGVEP010000473.1 GCA_020058145.1 Phycisphaerae bacterium
AGACGACCGCTCCAGGGTTGTGGAATGTGCGGGGCCTGCGTTCCGGGGGCGGCGCTGCGCTGGCCCCCGGCTATTTCAGACCAGCCTTTCAGGCTGGACCGACTTCCCTCAGGCCCATGATCGTCGGACCCACCAGATAGCCACGTAGCCCCTCCCCCCACCCGCTGAAATGTGGGTAATGACAAGCGCGCCAGCGTGGGGTTCCCTGCGGAGCGCGAAGCACGCGCTCGCCCTCACCACGGCCGCTTCGAAACTTCCACCCGGCACTTCGGCAGTGCCGCCAGAAATTGCCGCCCGTAGTTCTTGCTCACCACCCGCGGATCGAGGACCACGACAATCCCGTGGTCGGTCTTGCTGCGAATCAGCCGCCCAAAGCCCTGCCGAAATTTCAGCACCGCCTCCGGAAGCTGGTACTCGTTGAATGGGTTGCCGCCACGTTTCCGCAGCAACTCAATCCGCGCCTCCACGGTCGGCCGGTCGGGAACTGCAAACGGCAGCTTGACGATGATCACGTTCGAGAGGGCCTCGCCGATGACATCGACACCCTGCCAGAAGCTGTCGGTGCCGAAGATCACCGCCCGGGCCGTCTCGCGGAACGCGGCGAGCATCTTCGACCGCGGCAGCGCCTCGCCCTGCACAAGGAAGGTGTAGCCCTCGGCCGCCAGGTCATCGCGCACAAGCTGGGCGACCTCGTTGAGCATCTTGTAGCTGGTGAACAGCACAAACGCACGGCCCTCGGTCTGCCGCAAGTAATACGTCGTCGCGCGTGCCGCCGCAGCGGTGAATTCGGCGCCAGCCGTCGGCTCCGGCAGCCCCGTCTCAACGTGTACGGTCACCTGCCGCTCAAAATCGAACGGCGAACCGAGCCGTAGCGTGTCGACCGGCGTGCTGGCCCTCTCGCCATCCGTAGGGTCGGCACTGCCCACCGGGTCTTCTTTGCCGCTCGCGCCCAATCCCACCCGCCCCAACAAATACGTGAACCGGTCATCGCCCGCCGTCGCCAGCGTCGCGCTCGTCAAGACCGCACTCGCCACTCGCGTAAACAGCAGCTCCCGCAGCAGCGGCGCGACATCCAGGGGCGACGCACACACCGCTACACGCGGCGAGCGCCCGGGTTCGACGTCGATCCAATAGACGTGTTCCGCGTAACTCTGCCCCAGCAGGTCCGTGAGGGTCTGGGCCGTCGCCGCTGCCCGGTCGAGGTACGAGCCGAGATCGTAACGGTCCTCCTCGCGCGGCAGCGCCTTCTTGAGCCCCTCCAGCGTCTTCGCCACGTTCGCGAGTGCGGGCGACAGCGTGTTGTCCACCGCCGGTGGCGCCACGAGCCGCCCATTCGCCCGCCCGTGCGTTCGCTGCCAGCCATACAGCCCGTTGAAGAACTGCATACACGCAGCCTGGGCCGCCAGAACGCACTTCAGGTGCTCCGCGCCGCCGAGCGACGCGAGCAGTCCCTTGCCCGTACGCTCGTTGAACAGGCCGGCGAGCAAGTGCTGCACATTGCCAGCGGCTACGCTGACCTCAAACTGCCCGACTGCAACCGACTCCAGCGTATGCGCCTCGTCGATGATCGCCAGCTCATAGTCCGGCAGCACGCTGGCCTGCTCCCGCCGCAGCAACAGGTCCGCGATCAGCAGGGCGTGGTTTACGACCAGCAGGTCGGCCTCGTTCGCACGTCGCCGCGCCTGCTGATAGAAACAGATGTCGTACGTCGGACACCGCCGGCCCAGGCAGTTGTTGGCCTCGCTACGGACTTTCTCCCAGAGTTCCCATGGCGGCTGGTCGGGCAGATCACTGAGCGAACCGTCTTGCGTGTCGTACGCCCAGTCCTCCACCTGGTGAAGCGCGTCGCGCAACGCCGCGCCGACAAACAGCCCCTTCTGGCGCGTGCTCGCGCCCTTCAGGCGCCTCAAACTCAGGTAGTTCTGCCGCCCCTTGACGAGTTCGGCCTTGAATTCGACCCCCAGGGCCGCCTGGAGGAACGGCACGTCCTTGTGGATAAGCTGTTCCTGCAGGGCGATGGTGTGCGTGCTGACCACGACGCGTTTCTTGTTGCGCACGATCTGGTCGATCGCCGGCAGCAGGTAGGCGAAGGTCTTACCGATGCCGGTGCCCGCCTCGATCGCGAGATGCCGCCGTCCCTCGAACGCCGCCGCGACCGCCACGGCCATTTCCCGCTGCTGCGGGCGCAGTTCATAGCCCGGCAGGCGCAGCGCGACGCACCCGTCGGGCGCCAGCCAATCCGTGACGAGCACGCGCGGCCTCCTGGGGTCCTGAAGCAAACCGGCCTGATCCAGGCAAGGGAAGCGGCTGACCGTCCGGCCAGCCGCCTCTGCTCTTTAGCTCAGGATACTAGAGCCGATTCCACGCTGCCGCCACACGCGGCGGGCACGGAGACCGGCTACGAACCACTGGGCACCGTTTCGTACACCTCGCCGCCCAGAATCACCAGAACCCGCTCGCCAATCGCAAAGAACTTCTGCAACTCCGGTTTTTCCTCCAAGAGTTTGAAGTATTCGTCGCTGAACACCTTGACCTGCCGGGGCGTCTGCTGGCCGTCCCAAGCCATGTCCGTCCAGCGGCCGTCGATCATCAGAAACACCTTGTCGCTCACGTGGCGGATCACCGGCTGTCCCGCTTCGGCCAGTGCCGGCGGCGCGACCGCCGCGTCCTGTTGCTTAGCCAAGTCGCGGGCCGCCTCAACAGCTACGGCCCCGCTCTTCGCTGGCTCACTACCCCGACTACCCATCACTTGCCTGGCGGCCTCCAGCTTCTTTTCCTCCTTTTCGCCGGGCTGCCGAATCCGCTCGCGCAACCGCTCCTCGATGTACGTCGGCCGACCTCCGCCGCCCGTATGCACGTTTTCTTCGAGGATCAACGCGGACGTGTAGGGCGTCACAATCCCGTAGCGCTTCGCCAGCCGCACGACCTCATCCACCAACTCCCTGTTTGAGCCGTGCAGCCGGATTTGGTCGAGCAGGTAGGCCACCTTGCGGTTGGCCCACAGCCGCGGCAGAAAATCGCTGCCCGCCTGCTGTGCCGGAAACACGACTTGTCGTTCGATCGTCTTGGTACGCCCCGCGACGAGCCCTTCGAGGCGGACCGTCGCCGTGCCCGAGCCGTCAAACCGGCCCATCACGACGAGATCGTTGCCGCGGAACAGGTCCGGTAGCTCCTGCGGGTACACATCGAACGCCCGCACGCCTTCGAGCCGCAGCCGCAAATCGGTCATGACCGGGCTGGAGAGCCGCTGCACGAACGCACTCAGCTTGAGTTCCAGATCCTCGTTTTCGGTGCAGTAGTCGCGAAAGCCGCGCGTGGCCTCGGCGAGCTTGTCCAGCAGGTGCGTATTCACATCCGAGCCGACGCCCAGAACGTGGATACGCGCCTGTCGTCGGTTCTTCTGCAGCACGCGGGTGCGAATCTGATCGACGTCGGTGACGCCGACGGTCGGTTGGCCGTCAGTCATGAAGACGACCAAGTAGACGCGCCCGTCGTCCGACGGTGCGTCCTGTACCGCCGCGCTGAGAGCACCGTCGATGTTCGTACCGCCCAGGGCACGCAGCTCGTCCACGTAGCGCAACGCCGCCGCCCGCACGTCGCCCGCCGCGGGTACCAGGCTGTCGCGGAACGGGTGTACTTCGGAGCTGAAGGCGTAGATATTGAAGCGGTCGGCCGGGTTCAGGCTGTTCAGACAGAATCGCAGCGCCCGCCGGGTCTGCTCGATCTTCGGACCGGTCATGCTGCCCGAGGTATCGACGACAAAGGCGATGTCTTTCGGCTGCGTTTCCGCGTCCGGCGCATCGATGCGCGGGCTGAGGCGCAGGCAGAACGTGCCGGGCTCACCCGGCGCGTGATAAGTCAGCAGGCTCAGCCCGATCGCGTCCGTGCTCCGCTGGTAGTACAGCAGGAAATCGCGGTCCGGCAGCACGCGCACAGCCTCATGGCTGACCGTCGCCTCGTGCTCGCCGTGGCGGCTGATCGCGCACTCGTGCGACGGGCTGAACACCGCGGCCAGCGGCGCGGTGCTGCGCAGCTTCACGTTGACCGCCAGTTGCTCAAGTGCTCCGCTGCCGCCGGGCTCGCCCCGCAGCGGGTGACGAAACAACCCGAGCCCGTCTTGCTCCGCCAGCGTCTGCGAATACTGCAAACGCACGTCGACCACGCCGCTCGGCGGAATGGGAAAGATGCGTGCGCGGAACAGCCGGGTACCAAGGTACTCCAGCAAACCGGGATCACGCGACCGCCGCACGATGTCCTCGTAGGTCTGCCGCGCGGCGTTGGCGTCGAGCACCTCGCCGTGGAGGGTCTTTCCGCCGACGGTCATGCTGAAATCACCAACCGCCACGTCGTCGGGCAGCGGGATGATGTACGTCCCTTCAAGTTGCACGTTCAGCGGGTTCCGGAAGCTCTGCTCGACCGTCACGACCGCCACGCCGTCCGTGATTTCCGCGCCGACCCGCAGCGCCCGAAGCACCAGGGTGGTGGAACCCGGCCCTGGCCGGGGCGGCATGAACGGCGGGTCGATAATGACCCGGCCCTGCGCCCATAAACCCGGTACCAGCGCCCCGACGACCGCCAACGCCACACCGCACGACCGTGACATGCTTGCACTCCCTGAAAAAAGGGCCTGTCTGGAGTCCTACGCAACACGGGGTTAGACGCGCCCGCGGCCGCGGAGTTCCCGGCGCCCGCGTCGTCCTTGTTTGCCGCCCCGCGCGGCGTTACATTCGCGCCGCAGACGAGTTCTGTCCCAGGAGATTCTCGATGTCCCCATACGGCCAAGCCCGGCCGGCGCCGGCACACCATGCCTTGCGTCGCGTTTTGCCGTTGCTCTGCTGCTGCGTGCTCGGCGATCTGACCGTTTTCGCCCAGGAGGAGAAGCCCGCGGGCGAGGACCGCCTCCCGACCGGCGAGCGCATCATGGACAAGACGCTCCTCGCCCGTGGCGGCAAGGAGGCGTTTGAGAAGCTCGAAAACCGTGTGCAGAAGGGCACGATCGAGATCGCCGCCGGCCCGCAGAAGGCCAAGGGCAAGATCACCACCCACGCCGCGGCGCCTGACAAGTTCTATCAGTTTCGCGATCTCGGGACCGCAGGAAAAATCGAAATCGGCACCGACGGCGAGACGTATTGGAACATCATTGGCGCCAAGGCCACCGTCAAGGAGGGCAATGATCGCGAAGACATGGTGGCCAGCATGGATTTCTACAAGGAGATCAACTGGCGTGACCACTTCGAAACGGTCGAATGCCTCGGCAAGGAGACCATCGACGGGCGGTCGTGCTACAAAGTCAGCCTTACGTCGAAGACGGGAGACGTCGAGACCCGGTATTTCGATCGCAAGACCGGGCTGCACGTCCGGACCGAGGAGACGAGCCAGGGCGCGCAGGGCGAGGTGAAGAACGAGACGCGCTACGAAGACTACCGTGAAGTAAACGGCGTGCGGTTTCCCTTCAAGATCATTCAAACGTCTACCGGCGGCGGCCAATCACAGACCGTAACCACCGTCTGGGAATCCATCGAAGCCAACGCGGAAATCCCGGACAAGCAGTTCGACTTGCCGGCCGCGGTGAAAACCGCAGCCAAGAAAGCGAGTAAGCCGGCGCCGGATAAGAAGAAGTAGCGCGGTCGCCCCGCGCCAGAGCCGCGAGCGCGCCACTATGTTGCCAGCACGATATCAATGCTACGTCGCCAACCGCCCGGTGGACGCACCGACCGAGCTCGTCGTCACGAACAAGTACACCGGCGAGCCGGCCACACGCGTCGCGCAGGCCGACCGCGCACTGGTCGAGCAAGCCATCGCGGCAGCCCAGGCGGCGTTTCCCGCGACCCGCCGTTTGCCGGGCTGCCAGCGCCAGGCCATCCTCCAGCATGTCGTCGCCCGGATCAGCGAGAAATACGAAGATTTGGCCCGCATCCTGGCGATCGAAGTCGGCAAGCCCATCCGCGATGCCCGCGGCGAGGTCACGCGGCTGATCGACACGTTTCGCATCGCCGCCGAGGAGGCCGTTCGGATCACGGGCGAATGGCTGCCGCTCGACAACAGCGCCCGCGCCACGGGCTATCAGGCCATCGTGCGTCGTTTTCCCCTGGGCCCTTGCGGTTTCATTACACCGTTCAACTTCCCGCTCAATCTCATGGCCCACAAGGTCGCCCCGGCGATCGCCACGGGCTGCCCGTGGGTGCTCAAGCCCGCCTCCGCGACGCCCGTGAGCGCACTACTCCTCGGGGAGTTCCTGGCCGAGACCGATCTGCCGGCCGGCGCTTTCTCGATTCTGCCATGTGCGAGTGCGGACATCGAGCCGCTGGTCACCGACGAACGCATCAAGTTGCTGAGCTTCACCGGGTCGCCGGAGGTCGGCTGGGGCCTGAAAGCCCGCGCCGGCCAGAAGCGTGTCACGCTGGAGCTGGGCGGCAATGCGGCGTGCATCGTGGACCAGGACGCCGACCTGGACTACGCGGCCGACCGCATCACGCTCGGGGCGTTCTACCAGTCCGGCCAAAGCTGCATCAGCGTGCAGCGGGTCGTGGCCCACCGGGACATCTACAACGCGTTGAAAGGCCGGCTCGTGGAGCGGGCGAGCTCGCTCAAGGCCGGCGATCCGCTGGATGAGCAGACCTCCCTCGGCCCGCTCATCAGCGCCGCGGACGCCCTCCGCATCGAGCAGTGGGTCAACGAGGCCGTCGCCGCCGGCGCCCGCGTCCTCTGCGGCGGCCGGCGAAATGGCGCCTTTTACGATCCCACCTACCTGGAAAACGTCGCTCGCCGGCAGAAGATCAGTTGCGTTGAGGCTTTCGGACCGGTGGCCACGCTCCAGCCCTTCGACGCGTTCGAGGACGCCGTGCGAATTGCGAACGACAGTGTCTACGGCCTGCAGTGCGGCGTGTTCACGCGCAATCTGAACCATGCTTTCTACGCCTACGACGAATTGGAGGTCGGCGGCGTCGTCATCAACGACGTGCCCAGCTTTCGCGTGGACAGTATGCCCTATGGCGGCGTGAAGCACAGCGGCCAAGGTCGCGAAGGCGTCCGCTACGCAATCGAAGAAATGACCGAACGCAAGATCCTCGTGCTCAACCGCCCCGAGGCGCTGTAGCGGCCGGGCTCTTTACCGGCCGTAGCGGCCCGCGCCCCCGCGTGGCCGTTTGTGGCGACCGGGCTCCGTGCCGGCCGTGAAACACCGGCAAGATGCCGGTGCCACAGGAATGTAGCGGCCGACCTCTGTACCGGCCGGATGACACCGGCTATTAGCCGGTGCCACACAGGAGTGTCAATGTCAGCCCCCCTACCAACCGTCGGCTTCATCGGCCTCGGCATCATGGGTTGTCCGATGGCCGGGCATCTGGCCCGCGCCGGCTACCCGCTCCATGTCCACAGCCGCACGAAGGCCAAGGCTGAGCCGCTACTCGCCGCGGGTGCGACGTGGCATGACACTCCGGCCGAGATCGGCGGCCGGTGCGATGTGCTCATCACCATCGTGACCGACACGCCGGACGTCGAAGCCGTCCTGTTCGGCCCGCGGGGTGCTGCACAGACCCTCCCCCACGGTGCGACGGTGATCGACATGAGCACCATCAGCCCCGCCGCGACCCGCGATTTCGCGCAGCGCCTCGCCGAGCGCGGCGTGACGCTCCTGGATGCCCCGGTCACCGGCGGCGACGTCGGCGCGCGAAACGCGACGCTGACCATCATGGTCGGTGGCGATGCCCAGGCGTTTGTCCGCGTCCAGCCGATCCTCGAAAAGCTCGGCAAACGCATCGTCCACGTGGGCGCCAGCGGCAACGGACAGATGTTCAAGGCGTGCAACCAAATTCTCTGTGCCGTCAACATGATCGCCCTCTGCGAAGCCCTGACACTGGCCCGACAGGCGGGCCTGGACGTCTCACAGGTCATCGAGACCCTCGCCACCGGCGCGGGCGGGTCGTGGGCCCTCGCCAACCTCGGCCCGAAGATCGCCGCCGGCGACCTCCAGCCGGCGTTCATGATCGAGTTGATTCAGAAGGACCTCCGCATCGTCCAGGCCGCGGCCCAGCACTTGCGCATCCCGCTGCCCGGCACCGCCCTGGCCCAGCAGCTCTTCCGCGGCGTCGAGGCCGAACCCGGCGGCGGCAAGCTCGGGACGCAGGGTATGATCCGGGCGTTTGAAAAGCTCACCGGCTAACCAAATCGACCGAGTCTCAGGAGCGCCCATGCGCTGTGCGTACTTCGATTGCTTCTGCGGCGCCGCCGGCGACATGATCCTTGCCGCACTCGTCGATGCGGGCCTTGATCCGCAGGTCCTGCACGACGCCATCGCGCGGCTCGGATTGCCCGGCGTCACCCTCCAGACGGAGCGCGTTCGCCGCGGAGGTCTCGCGGCCACGCACGTCAGCGTGAACGTCGGACCCGAATCCGGACATCACCACCGCCGCCTACCCGACATCCTCAAGCTCATCGCGCAGGCTGGACTGGCCGCGAAGGTCAGCTCGCAAGCCACGCGGGTTTTTGAACGTCTGGCTGCGGCCGAAGCTGGCGTTCACGGCATCCCCGTCGAGCAGGTACACTTCCACGAGGTCGGTGCCGCCGACGCGATCGTAGATATTGTCGGAGCGTGCGCAGGAATCGCCGCTCTTGACCTCGCGACCATCGTCTGCTCCCCCATCCCGACTGGCTCGGGGACCGTCCGCTGCGAGCACGGCGTGCTGCCCGTGCCCGCGCCCGCGACAGCCGAATTGCTGCGCGGCGTACCGCTGGCAGCGTGCGATGAGCCCGGCGAACTGACCACGCCCACCGCAGCGGCCATTCTCACCACGCTGGCCAGCTCCTACGGCCCCCTACCGCCCATGCGAATCGACCGCGTCGGCTACGGTGCCGGCACGCGTGAAGGCCGCACCCGCCCGAATCTGCTGCGCTTGCTGGTTGGGGAACTCGCCGCCCCGCCGTCTGGCGAGGAGAATCGGGTGACCGTCCTGGAAACCCAGGTGGACGACGCGACCGGCCAGAACCTCGCCTACGCCGTCGCCCAACTGCTCGACGCCGGTGCGCTGGACGCCTTCCTTGTGCCGATATTCATGAAGAAAGGCCGGCCCGGCCAGCTTCTGACCGTGCTGGCGCGCTCCGAGCAGGTCGCCGCGCTGGAGGACATACTCTTCCGCGAGACGACCACCTTCGGCGTGCGGCGGCACGAATGTCAGCGGCGGACCCTCGTGCGCGAGCACGCAACTGTCGCGACCCCCTTCGGGCCGATTCGCGTCAAGGTCGGCCGCCGCGGTGGGCAGGCTGTGCAGGCCTGGCCGGAGTTTGAAGACTGTGCGGCCGCGGCGACAAAATCGAGCGTGCCGCTACGCACTGTGCAGGATGCGGCCTTGCGGGCCTGGGCAGAGCAACATGACCCTCGCCAGTCTGGGAGCCACTGATAGCACCCTCTACTTGCTGCTGGGGATCCTCGGCCTCGTGCTTGTCGGCGTCGCCCTGCTGCGCCGGGCCCAACTCCGTGGCGTCACGCTGCGTGAGGCCACGCGCGCCCAGCGGACAATGCAGCGCGGGCAGCACGATGTCACGAAATCACTGGCGGAACTGCTCACGCAACTGGAGGAAGTTTCCCGCCGGATCGACGCGCAGGTTGAGACGCAACTCACCAAGCTGCAGGCGGCGCTGGACGCCGCTGACCAGCGCGTCGCGCAGTTGACCGCCAAGCCCGGCGCAGCGCCGCCCACGCCTGACCCCGCCGACACCGACCCCGCTACTCGCCGGCGGCGAGTTTACGAGCTCGCCGATTCCGGCACTGTCCCGATATCGATCGCCGAAACCCTGCGCCTACCCCTCGGCGACGTGGAACTCCTCCTGAACCTGCGTCGCTTCGAGCGCGCTGCACAGCGCCCGGCCTCGTGAGCGGTGCGGGTCGAGAATTCGCGCCGCGGCGGATATAATCCCGCGATGTTGCCCCCGGCCACGGTGGGCCAATAGGTGAACTGGGCTGTGCCCGGCAGTGTGGCGGCCGACCCTCGTGTCGGTCACCGAACGCACGACGGGCGCTGCCCACCAGCCAAACTCGGTTTCGCAATCAAAAGGAGACACACATGAACGTTCAAGTCGGTCAGCCCGCGCCGGATTTCACCGCCACCGCCGTTGTCAACGGCCAGTTCGAGCAACTCAAGCTGTCCAGCTACCGCGGCAAGAACGTGGTTCTGTTCTTCTGGCCCCTCGACTTCACCTTCGTCTGCCCCACCGAAATCGTCGCCTTCAACGACGCCGTGGCGAAGTTCACCGAGCGCAACACCGTCGTCCTGGGCGCCTCGATCGACAGCCAGTTCACGCACCTGGCCTGGCAGAATACGCCGCGCACGGCCGGCGGCCTTGGCAAAGTTAACTTCCCAATGATCGCGGACCTGACGCACGAAATCAGCCGCAACTACGGCGTCCTGCTCGAAGGTGCGGGCGTCGCCGCCCGCGGGCTGTTCCTGATCGACAGCAAAGGCGTCTTGCAGCACATGCTCATTAACAACCTGCCGCTCGGTCGCAGCGTGGACGAAGCCCTGCGAATCGTCGACGCACTGCTGCACTTCGAGAAGCACGGCGAAGTGTGTCCCGCCAACTGGAAGCCCGGTGAGAAGAGCATGAAACCCAGCACCGATGGCTCGAAAAGCTACTTCGCCGAGTGGGGCAAGAAGTAACCCAGCGGCCACCACGGCCAGCGGCCCCGCGCCGTACTGCAGCGCGGTAGGAGTCCCCGCCTGACTTCACCCGGCCGCGCGGCGCGTCTAGCCCTGCGCCGCCCGCTTCTCCTCAGGATCAATCGCATTTACGACGCCGTGATCATCTGGAAAACGCGCCCGCAGCCGCGGCAGCACCTTCGTCAGCGCTTCGTGTTCCAGCGCGTGCAGTTGCGGCGTGACCTTGAGCGGCTCGCTTAGCCAGGTCGCCCATTTGGCCAACGGCACGCGAATGTCGCTACCGACTTCATAGAGGCGGACCGAGGCTTCCTCGACCGGTCGGCTCGGATTCACAGAAACATAGACCCCATCATCGCGGTACGCTTGCCACCAGTACGGGTTCTTGCGGTTGGCCGCGATCCAGGCGTCGATGTGGAGCTTCGCGAAACGCGGCCGCTCCGGCCACTCGGTGTAGCACGACCAGTGCAGCGGGACGTTTGAGAACGGAGTGAGCGGATCGTCCGCTGGGAGAAAGGCGCCGCCGGCGCGAAAAAAATCGCCCAAGGCGTCAATTGACCCCCCGCATAAACTGCAGCTTGGCTCGGGTAGCAGCGCTGCCATCGTGTCCGCCTGCGCTATCCAGCCGTCACACCCGCGACGGGTGCAGCCCAAAGCCCATCTCCCATCCGCACCGGCCGTATTATAGCGACATTGGCGTTTCGGGCGATCCTGAAGATTAGAACGTCCGATTATCTGTACCCCGTTCGCCGCACAAAAAAGAGGGCACCGGTTGCCGTGTGGCAAGTCCGGTGCTCTCCGGAGGGGAAAGAAGCGCAAGTAATGTACGCCATTATCGGGCTCCGTCAAGAGACTTTTATCGGGCTCGTTAAAAAAATCTTAAAAATAATCCGGACTCCGTGCGCGCGCCCGACGAAGGCCGTCGCGTTCAACTCAAGGCACGCAGGATCACGTCGAGCATCTTCAGGTCGTACGCGGCCCAAATCCCGGTCACGGCCGCGGCGATGAGAATCCCCAGCTTGCTGAGTAGCACGCCGCGCTCGAAACGGCGGACCTGTCGTGGTTCCTGTGCGAGCTGCTGCAGGAAACGCGAGCGCGACGAGATCGACGAGTGCCGCCAACTCCGCGCCTCGGGTCGAATCCCGTTTAACAGGGCCACTTCGTTCAGTGCGTCGCCAAAAACATGCGCCGCCGTGGCACACAACCCGTCGCGCTCCGCCGCTGGACCAGGGTTTTCCACCGGGGCGTGCACCGCACACGGCTGTAGGCATGGCAGTCCGCTCAGTGCGAGCGTCCGCACGCCGTAAATGTCCGCTTGCCGCTCGAACCGCCGCGAAATCCAGCCGAACACGAACCCCCACTTGAAAACCAGCACCGCCCCGAGCCGCGCGACCAGAAGCTGTTGCGTATCGAGCAGCCCACCGGCGGTGGCGTGCGTGTGCAGCGTGAAGATCGTGGCCAAGCACCCGCTGGTGAACGCGAACAACAGGAAAAACAGAATATGATGGCGTTTGACGTGTCCCGCCTCGTGTCCGAAGACCGCCTCGATCTTCGCGTCGTCCATCTGCTCGAGCATGCCGTCGGTAATCAGCACATAGCGCAGCGGTGCGACGACGCCCATCACCGCGGCATTCACGATCATGCCCCCGCTACGCCAGATGAGAATCTCGCGAAACCGCAGCCGCAGTTTACCAGCCAGTAGCAGCAGCCGATCGCGCAGCGCCCCGTCCGGCAACCGCTGCGTGATCCACACGTGGCGCAGGATTTCCGGCGTAATGACGGCGACGACGATCGCCGCCACGCCGACAAGCACGTCCGGGGCGTACATCTGGCCCGTCGCGCGCCGGACTACCGCGCTGTAGTGTCCGATCACGTCGCTCGCCGCCAGGATTAAGAGCATTGGAACCAGGACAAACAGCACCTGGTGCCGCAGGTTGTACAGCAGGTACTGCACGAACCGCCAAACGGGCCGCAACGGCTTGCCGCGCAGCAGGTAGAGCTCGACGGCAATCTGCCGCACGGCGCGATCAGCCGGGTAGAGCGCCGTCCAGACGAGCAGAATCGACGCCAGCAGCGGCAGCAGGGCCACGATGCCGGAAATGGCGGGCCAGGTGCCCACCACAGGCAGGCGATCGCACCACGCCAGCCAGTCGGTCACGAGCATTACCCCGCCCTGTCCGACCGCGAGCAGACCTTGGATGATGCCCATGCCACGCGCGTGTGCCGCTTGTCCACGGGCGGGATGCGCGGGGTCCGCATCGAGCAGCCGGAGGACCTGACGCATGACGCACAGGGCGACGACCGCCGGCAGCAGGGTGGTGGCCGCCAGCGCCGCGGCCAGCGCCCCCGGTCCCGAGATCAGGCCATAGAGAGGTCCGTTCAGGGTCAGGACGAGCGCGGAAATCCCGATCACAAGCAGGTACATGCTGGTAGGATAATAGGGCCGCCGGCCGGCGGCACGGACACGACGCCATGCAGGTCAAGATTTGTGGGATGACGCGCGTCGCGGACGCGCTCGCTGCCGCGCAATTCGGCGCGGACTTCGTTGGTTTGGTCCTCGCCGCCAGCCCACGCCGCGTGACGACTGCCTTCGCCGCGGACGTGGTTCGCGAGCTTCCAGCCAGCACCCACCCTGTCCTGGTCTTTTGCGACGCGCCGCTGCACGAAGTTGTCGCCGCCGTCACCGCGACGCGTTGCGAGTGGATACAGCTACATGGTCACGAATCGCCGGCGTACCTGTGTGACCTCGCGGACCGCTTGCCGGACCTCCACATTATCAGGACGTTGGAGGTCCGCGGGGCAGACGAATGGGCCGCCGTCGAAGATCTTTGGCAGCCACGGGCGGTGGTCCAACCCCGCATCGACGTGATCCTCTTGGATATGGCGAAGGGTGGCCCGCATGTCGGCCACGACCGGTTCACGGCTGTCGCCCGTCAGTGTGCCTGCCGGCCGCCGTGGGTGTGGCTGGCAGGCGGGTTGAACCCGGAAAATGTCGCACAGGCAGTGGCGAATGGCCCGTTCGATGGCGTGGACGTTGCCCGCGGGGTCGAACTCCAGCCGGGGGTCAAGGACCACGGGGCGATGCGGCGGTTCATCGAGGTGATTCGAACGGCCTGATGGCTGCAGAATCGAGCTGGAGCGGCCGAGCGACCAGTCCGGGACGACCCAGGCCTTCCCCGGCAAAAAAATTAACCCCGGCCACCATGGGTGGCCGGGGTAGTGTGGAGGATCGTCGGTTCGTAGTCGTGTAATCTACGTTCGACGACGGAAGGTCGTGCTAATAAGTCCGAACACAGCCAGTGCGATCGAGGCCGGCTCCGGCAGAATCGAAGCGTGTACCAGCGTGCTCTCGTCACTGAACGGTGTACCCAGGTTGAACCAGCTTCCCGTGGTCAACGTCATGATGGCACCGTCGTACGGCTCTGGGGGCGCGACGTTACTGAAGTCCATGCTGAAGGCACCACCACTGGGTCCCTGGAAGATCCCGTCGCCGGTCTCGTTAAACATCACTTGCGACAGGAGCCCGTTGAAGAAACCGAACGGGCCGTTCTGAATCCACGAACCGCCGATATTTGCGGTCAGGGTGTCGCCATTCGCATCGCGAACAATCAGCGAACCCGTGCCGACGGCAGTGCCCGGCGGAACATTGATGCTTGAAAGCGTCATCGTCATCTGGTAGCCGGCGGGCCCGGCGAAACCCGGCTGGTACAGCGCAGTCTGTGTCACAGGTAAAATGCGTGTGACATCGCCGCTCGTCGCCACGCCATCGTCAGCGAAGAACTGGTTGATGCCGTTCCAGTCACCGTTTAGCTCGGTGAATCCGAACGTCGCGATAGGCCCTGCATTAGCGATGCCGGCAAACAAGACAACCGCACCAACCACCAACGCCCGAATCATCACGTTTCTCACATTCATGCTTCAACCATCCCTTCCCTCTTCGCGAGGGGATGCCAGGAATTTACAAGGCTCCTCAATTACTCACGCTAGGTCTTAGGCCTAGCCACGCTCGAAAGTCCACCAACCAGTTCAAAATCCTCAGAACAGGTAATCGGGAACGCTCCCGTCACCGCTCACGGGATAATAGCATCCGCTTTAGAGCAGTGGATGTTCTTTCTCGCCTTGGTGTGCGAACCCCTTGATAGAAACGAGGTTACGATAACGTCGCACACCGGATTGAGGTGAACCGAACCCGTATCTATCGGAAACTGGGCCCGGCCGGCGGTGCCAGAGCCCGTCTGGAATCACCAGGATTCTTGAATCGGCCGATAACTCTTACTGTCGCCCAATACGGAGACAACGAAGAACGTGCCGCTGGACACCTATGACGACGAGGACACCGCTGGCCGACGTGGCCGGGACCCAGCAGAGTCGCGGCCATTCCTGGGGATACTGTTTGAGTGCTGTGGCGTCTATTCACGCATTTATAGGACTATCGAAATCGCGGCCTATGAGATGTTCTCTGGTTTCGCAAGGTCGGTTTTCTCGATTTTATTGACACGCTGTCGCGCTCCTGGGTTTGGGTTCAGGTCGGGGTCGCAGCGGG
>JAGVEP010000020.1 GCA_020058145.1 Phycisphaerae bacterium
GCGCAGCGCGGGCCGGGCCGGGCCAGTGCCCAACGCCACCCGACGATGAGCAACATGGCACCCACGACGCTCCACATCGCACCGGCGAGCAGCAAGTGTGTCTGCGCCGAGGCTGCCGGCTTGTAGTCCTCCAGCCGCGTGCGCATGGGTGACAACCTAAGCGCGGGCCAGTTCCGCCAGGACCGCCTGCAAGTACTGCCAGACCTTCTGCACCGACGCCACGTAGACGCGCTCGTCGGGACTGTGCGCACCGACGATGTGCGGTCCGAACGAGACCATGTCCAGCGTGCCGGTTCCGACGCGCTCACCGAGCAGGCCGCACTCGAGGCCGGCGTGAATCGCCGCCACGATCGGCGCCGCGCCATAAAGCTGCTCGTAAATCCGGCGGCAGGTCGCGAGCAGCGGCGAGTTCAGATTCGGCTGCCAACCGGGGTACTCGTTGCCGGACTCGACTGTCGCGCCCGCCAATTCGCCGACGGCAGCAAGTTGCCGCGCGACGGTCCGCAGCTCGGGCAGCGACGAGCTGCGCGACAGGCAACCGATGGTCACCCGCAGCTTGCCCTCGGCGCGCGGGCTCTCGATCGTCGAGGTGCTGTTCGAGGTCTGCACCAGGCCGGGGATGTCCGGGACGATCGCGAGCACGCCGTGCGGCAGCCCCGTCAGCGTGACCAGTAGCCGCTGGGTGTCGCCCGGTCCGATGGCGGCCGGCAAGTCCGCGGCGGGCGTATCCTCCACGCGGATTGTGCAGCCGGTTTCGCCGGCCTGCTGTGCTTCGGCCTGAATCTCAGCCGCCGCGCGGCTCAGGGTCTCCGCGATTCGCAGGGGGCCGACGACGACCGCGGACGCCTCGCGCGGGATGACGTTGCGCTTGCTGCCGCCGGCGATTTCGACCAGCCGCAGACGCTGCGGGTCGGCCGCGCGGAGCACGCGGGCGAGCAGTTTGATTGCATTGCCGCGATTGAGGTGGATATCGACGCCCGAGTGTCCGCCGCGCAGGCCGCTGACGGTCACGCGGCAGGCCGCAGTCCGGTTCGGCAGTGGCGCGGTCTTGAATTCCCAGCTCAGCGACGTGTCGCGTCCACCGGCACAGCCGATGTAGACCGCGTTGTCCTCCTCAGAGTCGAGGTTGATCATGCGGCGGCCGCGGAGCAGGGCGGGATCGAGCGCCTTGGCGCTGGTCATACCCATTTCTTCATCGCTGGTGCAGAGGAGTTCGAGCGGACCGTGTACGACCCCGGGCGTGGTCGCCGCCGCAAAGGCCAGGGCTAGGCCCATGCCATTGTCGGCTCCCAGCGTGGTGCCGTCGGCCCGCACGATCTGCGCGCCTTTCTCGTCGGCGTCGATGCGCAGGCGCAACGGGTCATTCATGAAATCGTGCTGTGTGCCCGCGTTCTTCTCGCACACCATGTCCAGGTGGCCCTGCAGTACGGTCACGGGGGCATTCTCGCAGCCGGGCGTCGCGGGCACATCGACCACGAGGTTGCCGGCCGCGTCCTCGCGCACGGTGAAGCCGTACTTGGCCGCGGTCTGCCGGATATAGGCACGGGCTTTCTCCTCGTGCTTGGACGGCCGCGGGACAGCGGACAGCTCGGCAAAAAACCGCCATACGGGGACGGGTTCGAGGGATTCGACGGGGATTCCAGGGTTCGCAGCCATGCGTAGGGTCTCCTGTGAGTAAAAAAGATCGGGGCATTCTACCGCGGCCGGCGGCTGTTGAGCAGGGCCGCTGGGAGATCGGCGGCTGCGTGGTCCTCCTCAGCGGCGGTTGAGCCAACGGGCCGCATAACGGACCGCACGGGTACGGATGTCGGGTGGCCGAGTGGGGTTGATTGGACACTTGGCAAACGTGTAGGCTGGGATTGGCGTGGGACGCCGAGGCTGCGACCCGTGGGGGCCGCGCGGCGTTTCCGCCAGGCGCCAGTGGGTGGTACGGGCGTCCCGCCCGTCGCCGGAACGGTTCAAACATTTGCATCACGTAGTGCCTGACCCGGTCGATCTGGTCGGCGGCGGCCATTGGGGTCGCATGGAGGAGCAAACGCCATGTCAGCTAAGGTGCGGGTAGCGGGTTGTGTGGTTGCACTGGGATTATTTGTCGCTGGGAGCGCAAGTGGGCAGGATGCGGGGGCGATCGTGGGGTGGGGACGGAACAGCTACGGCCAATGCGACGTCCCGGCGCCCAACATGGGCTTCGTCGCCATCGCGGCGGGCTACGGTCACAGCCTGGGCCTGAAGGCGGACGGCTCGATCGTGGCCTGGGGAGACAATTCCTACGGTCAGTGTGACGTCCCGGTGCCCAACGCTGGCTTCGTTGCCGTCGCCGGAAGCTATCGGCACAGTCTCGGCCTAAAGGCTGACGGCTCGATCGTCGCGTGGGGATACAACTACTGGGGCCAATGCGAAATCCCGGCGCCGAGCGACGGCTTTGTCGCCGTCGCGGCGGGCGAGTCCCACAGTCTGGGCCTTAAGGCCGACGGCTCGATCGTGGCGTGGGGAGGCAACTACTTCTTCCAATGCAACATCCCGGCGCCCAACGGCGGCTTTGTCGCCGTCACGGGCGGCAGGTACCACAGCGTGGGCCTGAAGGCCGACGGGTCGATCGTGGCGTGGGGATACAACTATGGCGGCCAATGTAACGTCCCGGCGCCCAACAGCGGCTTCGTCGCCGTCGCGGGGGGCGGGTACCACAGCCTGGGCCTGAAGACCGACGGCTCGCTCGTCGCGTGGGGAGACAACAACTATGGCCAATGCGACGTCCCGTCGCCCAACAGCGGCTTCGTCGCCGTCGCCGGGGGCGGGCACCACAGCCTGGGCGTGAGGGCCGACGGCTCGATCGTGGCGTGGGGAGCCAACGGCTATGGAGTATGCAACGTCCCGGCGCCCAACTCCGGTTATGTTGCCGTCGCGGGGAGCGAGTACCACAGTCTTGGCATCATGATAGGTGGCGCCTGCTGCTACGCCGGCGGCACGTGTGCGCTGACGACCGAGGCGAGCTGCGACGGAACTTGGCAGGGTCTGAATACGACCTGCAATCCGAATTCCTGTCCGCAGCCGCCAATCGGCGCCTGCTGCCAGGAAGAAGGCACGTGCTTTCTGATGATCGAGTCGTACTGCAACGGAACTTGGCAGGGTCCGCTTACGACCTGCGATCCAAATCCATGTCCGCAGCCGCCGCTCGGCGCCTGCTGCCAGTTAGACGGCACTTGCGCGCCGACGACGGTGTATGACTGCAACTGGATCTGGCAGGGCATGGACACGACCTGCGACCTGAATCCGTGTC
This sequence comes from Phycisphaerae bacterium, assembly GCA_020058145.1. Classification (GTDB taxonomy): domain Bacteria; phylum Planctomycetota; class Phycisphaerae; order UBA1845; family Fen-1342; genus JAGVEP01. The sequence goes on from JAGVEP010000020.1 coordinate 3,278, forward strand.
CACCGCCGCCGCCGGCGGAGCCACAGCCGCCGGATGGTGCGACGGAAGTGGACATCGAGACCAGTCTGGACTGGGCGGACACGCCAGGGGCCGCTTCGTACGAGATTTACTTCTGGACGAGCGGGGTGCCACTGCTGGTGGGCACCTCCGAGAGCAGCGGTTGGGCGGCGCTGCCGATGCTGAACTACGGAACGACACATTACTGGCAAATCGTGGCGCGGAACGCGGTGGGGGATACACCCGGGCCCGTCTGGTCGTTCACCACGATAACGGCGCCGGGCTCCGTCCTGGCATGGGGCGATAATTACGCCGGACAGTGCATGGCGACGGTGTCGAACCTCGGATTCAAAGCGGTGGCCGCCGGGCTGTCTCACACCCTGGTGTTGGGGGCGGACGGAGTGATTACCGGGTGGGGAAATAATGGTTACGGTCAGTGCGACCCACCGGCGCCCAACAGCGGCTTCGTCGCCGTCGCGGGGGGCTCCCGGCATAGCCTGGGGCTGAAGGCCGACGGCTCGATTGTGGCGTGGGGAGACAACGAGTACGGCCAATGTAACGTCCCGGCGCCCAACAGCGGTTTCGTCGACGTTGCGGCGAGCCGCTACCACAGTCTGGGCCAGAAGGCCGACGGCTCACTCGTGGCGTGGGGAGACAACGGCTCGGGCCAATGCGACGTTCCGGCGCCCAACAGCGGCTTCGTCGCCGCTGCCGCGGGCTGGTACCACAGCCTCGGCCTGAAGGCCGACGGCTCGATAGTTGCGTGGGGAGGCAACTGGCAGGGCCAATGCAACGTCCCGGCGCCCAACGGCGGCTTCGTCGGCGTCGCGGGGGGCTGGGCGCACAGCCTCGGCCTGAAAGCCGACGGCTCGATCGTGGCGTGGGGTCGCAACACCAGCGGCCAATGCAACGTCCCGGCGCCCAACAACGGCTTCATCGCCGTCGCGGCAGGCGAGTACCACAGCCTCGGCCTAAAGGCCGACGGCTCGATCGTGGCGTGGGGATGGAACGGGGAGGGCCAATGCAACGTCCCGGCGCCCAACAGCGGCTTCGTCGCCGTCGCGACGGGCGCAGTCCACAGCCTGGGCCTGAAGGCCGTCTACGGCGACCTAAACTGCGATGACGTCGTCAACTTCGACGACATCAACCCGTTCGTCTCCACCCTCGGCGCCGACCCGCTGGCCTGGAACCTCGCCTATCCGGGTTGCCACTGGCTCAACGCCGACTGCAACGCCGACGGCGTCGCGGACTTTGACGACATCGACGCGTTTGTGGCGCTCCTGAGCGGCGTTTGAGCCTGTTCAGCCGTGGCGCACCGCTTCGTCTGCGGGCAGCCTGGCGTTATAATCCGGCCAGCGAGTGCCCGGCACCCGCGTGGAGGTGCAGACCATGGCGGCGGTTTCCTTCTGGCAACGGCTGGCACAGGTGTTCCGCCCGGACGCGGCGACGGACGGGGAGCCTATGCTCGTCGAACAGGCGCCGGCCAGGCCGGCGCGCGGCGGCGAGCTCGCGCCAAGCAGTGGACGGTTGCTCAAACCCGCTGCGCCACGCGATGTGGCGGTGCGGATGATCGAGCTGGTCGATGCCATGCAGGACCACTTCCATCGCCAGGACGCGCGGGCGCTGGAGCTGGCGGGCTCCCTCGACCGTTTGGGTGGGACTCTGGAGCAGCTTGCCCAAACCCAGCGTTCGCAGGGCGACTATCTGAAAGCGATCGCCGGGCACAGCGAAACCGCGGCCCGCAACGCCTGTGCCGCAACGGACACGCTCGGACGCATTCCGGACTCGCTCCTGGCCCAGGCGGAGGCGATTCGCACCGTCGCGCGGCAAGTCGAGCTGTCGCAGGAGTCCGACCGGCAGTTCATCGAATCGCTCCAGCATTTTGGGCAGGCGGTCAACACGCTCGGTTCTGCGGGGACCGCCCAGGTCGAAGCCCTGCAACGGATGAGCGCGGCCCAGGTTTCACAGCACGACGCCCTAGTGGCCATGGCGCGGGAACACAATCGCCGCTTCCTGGTCGTGGTGATTGCCTTGGGCGTGCTCGTGATCGCCGGCCTGACGGCCGCGACCGTGCTGCTGGCACTGCGCGGAGCCGTCTAGACGATCCGAATCGCATCCTCCGGGCAGCGCAGGCGGCACACGTCGCAGCGCGTACACGTCGCCGCGTCGATCGCGTGCTTTTCGTAGGGCCGCAGCGCGATCGCACCGGCGGGGCAATGCTGGGCACAGAGCGTGCAACCCGTGCAGGTGTCGGTGACGACGTAGCGAATCAGAGCCGGGCACTTGCCGGCGGGACAGCGGCCGGCGAGATGGGCCTCGTATTCGTCGCGGAAGTACCGCAGGGTGGTCAGCACCGGATTCGGCGCCGTTTTGCACAGCCCGCACAGGCTGGTGGCCGCGACCGCGCGGCCGAGTTGTTCGAGCGTATCGAGATCCGCGCGCCCGCCCGCACCTTGGCAAATGCGTTCGAGAATCTCCAACATGCGGAGCGTGCCGATGCGCCCCGGCGCGCACTTCCCGCACGCCTGGGCCTGCGAGAACGCGAGAAAGTAACGGGCGATGTCCACCATGCAATCGGTGTCGTCGAGTACGACCAGCCCGCCGGAGCCCAGGATCGCGCCCACGGCCGCGAGCGCCTCGTAGTCCACAGGCGTGTCGGCGAGCGAC
>JAGVEP010000418.1 GCA_020058145.1 Phycisphaerae bacterium
GCGCAGCGCGCTCCGCGGAAAACCCCACGCTGGCGCGTGGGGCTCGGACAGGAGCCGCGCCGCGCGAGGCGGCCACCACAGTTTTGGACTACACCCCGTCCGGCGGACGTAGTACACTGTGCTGCCGTGCGGGCTGGTCGGGTGGGGGCTCGACCCGCTAGGATAGTTCATTGGTTGAGCCCGCGTGGCCCCTGCATGGGAGGATGACCGTGCGCAGAGAGTGGCGACCGGAGCCGGGGATGGCCGTTGGGTTTCTTGCGGTGGCAGCCGTGGCAATCGTGCTGGTTGCGGGCTGCCAAACCACTGCGCTCACGTCGCCGAGTGACGTACACGTGCAGGCTGCGGTGGCGCGCTACCAAGCCGCGCAAACGCAGCAGCTTGAGGCGCTGCACTCGTCCGGCCGGGCCATGAATTTCAGCCCGCGCGGTGCCGTGTACGCCGGTCGGATCGGCGCGTCCATGATCCGCGGGACCTCCGAGACCGAATTCCTGACCTTCGGGTCGTTTTCGAACGAGCCGCCGACCGCGAGTGCCCCGGCCGCGACGCCGGCCACGCAGGCGGCGAAGACCAAGGGCCGCGAGTTCGTCCCCCCCGCGGGCTATTGGCGACGGGACCTCTGGCACCAGATGGGCCACGAAGCCCTGAGCCTCGGCAAACACGACTTCTGGCATGGGTTCAAGACGAGCTACTGGAACGTCGAGAACGCGGTCGTGCTCACCGCGACAATGGGCGCCAGCCTCGCGATCCAGGGCACGGGTGTTGATGCGACCGTCCGAAATCGTACGGACGGCAACCGCGCGCTGGGCGACATGGACGAACCGCTACAATTGCTCGGCCATCCCGGCACGCACTTTGCCGCCGCCGGCGTCCTCTGGCTCGGCAGCACTCTGCTGAAAGACACGCGTGAGCACGAGGTGGCCGACGCACTTGTTCAAGCCCTGGCGGTCAATGGCGTTTCCACATTGATACTCAAAGGCGCGGCCAACACGCGCACGCCCGACGACGAGCACTTCGGCTGGCCGAGCGGGCATACGTCGAGCGCGTTCACCGTGGCAGCGGTTTTGAATGAATACTACGGCCCGTGGGTGGGCGTGCCGTCGCTGGCTTTGGCGGGTTTGGTCGGCTATCAGCGGATTGACTCACGCGTCCACGACTTTTCGGACGTCGTTTTCGGCGCGATGCTGGGCTACGTGATCGGCAGTTCGATTGCGAAGGACGACAAGGCGCACTTCCCCGAACTCTTCGGCATGCAGGTCATCCCGTACGCTGATCCCGAGAACGGCACGGCGGGTCTGGCACTGCTGAAGCGGTGGTAGGGGGCGCTTTCTACGGACAGGCGCCACCGCCGGCCAGAATCGCGACGAAGGGGTTGATGTCGTCGAAATCGACTGTGCCGTTGTGGTCGAAGTCGCAGGACAGCGGGCCGTCGCAATCGGGGAATTCCTGGCTATAGCTTCCGGCCAGGAGTGACACGAACGGGTTGATGTCGTCAAAATCGACGCGCCCGTCGCAGTTCGCATCACCGGGGAAGAAAAGGCGACTGTAGAACACGTAGTTGCCGATGTCGCTGTCCCACGTGGTGACGGCCATGTCGAGCTTGGTCGACACGGTGTACTCAACCAGCAACTCGCTGGCGATAACCACGCCCACCGTCAACCAGCCGAACTCGCGGCTGAACGTATACTGGTCCGGCAGGAGCGGTTGTCCGTCGGCGACGATAGACACGAAGTCCTGGATCGGCTGCTGCGGCAAGTAGAACAAGTGACGTCCGGGCGGCACCGGATTGTAGCTCTGACGCACGGTGCGCAAGCCGTTCTTGTCGATGTCGCCGAAGACGATTTTCTCGGTCACGGGCGTGGGGTTGGAGCGCCAACTGTGCGCGGCAGCGAAACCCGTGCCAGTATTGAGGAAAATCCGCAGGTAGTCCCACCAGGCGCCGGTCACGAGATCGAGCTGGCCGTCGGCGTTCACGTCGGCCAGCGCGACCGCGGAGCAATAACCCTCGTTGTAGGTCCAGTTTGCGGTCGTGGAGAACATCCCGGCCGGCAGCCCGTTGTACTGGCGAAACCGGCCGCTGCCGGAGAGCTGGTTGTTGTCCGCGATGAACAGATCGCGCCGGCCGTCGCCCGTTACGTCGCCGGCCGCGACCATGATGGCATCCTGGGTCGCGACGTCGGTGGTGTGCCAACTGGAAGTCGTCTCCAACATGCCGCCGAGGTTGCGGTAAACCCGCGAGGGGCCGCCGGAAGCCGCGTACGCCAGGTCGAGCCAGCCGTCGTTGTCGGCGTCGACCCAGACGGCACCCTGATAGTGGTTCAGGTCGTCGGAGGTCCAGTTTGGCGTGGCCGCCAGCGTGCCGCCCACGTTGAGATACACGTAGTTGTGATAGTAATGCTGCGGGCTGTAGGCCCAGCCGGTCGCGACCGCGAGGTCAGGCCGGCCGTCGTTGTTCATGTCGCCGAACGCGACGCCAAACGCGTTTCCGATGACGTCGGCGGCCCAATCGGGTTCCCAGGACAGTGTGCCAGCGTTGTTTAGGTAAAGGCGCGCGATCGGCCCGGTCGAGTTGAATTCCCCCAGCGTCGCGACCGCGACATCCGGCCAGCCGTCGCCGTTCACATCGGCCACGTCGAGATGCCCGTTGTACACCCAGTCGGACGATTCCCAATCCGGCAGGGTCAGGAACGTGCCGTCGCCCCGGTTGTAGTAGGCCGCCAGGTGCTCCTGGTTCATGTCATTGCCGCTGGACACCACGAAGTCGAGCCAGCCGTCGCGGTTGATATCGACCAGCGCCCCGCCGGTGGCGTAGGCCGAGTCCGTCGAGACCCAGTCGGGGACGGTGTCGTAAATGACCTGAGCCAGGGCGCAAGGGGCCAAGCACAAGGCGACGGCGGCGAGTGTCAGACGCGTGCTCATGTTGTCGTACCACCCGAAAACAGGTTTTCTTCCCATAAAGGGAATTATAACGCACGGGGCATGGGCGCGGGAAGCCCCAAGCTACGCCCGCCGGCGCTATTCGAGACGCTGCAACACCGCCGCCCAGTAGCGTCCGCGCGGCGTGTCAGCATGATGTTGAACAAATTCCCGCACACGCGCCGCAAAGCCCGCCAGCCGCTCTGGTGCGACGTACGTGCGGAACAGCGCCGCAATCGAGGCCGGATCGTTCGGCAGGGATTGACCCAGGTTGTCCTGACCGGGGCATAGCTCGCAGCCGGGGAAGGCCGCGTAATACCCATTCGGGTCCGTCAGCCGCAAGATGAACGCGTCGACGTCGTCGAAGTCGACCAGGCCGTTGGGGTCGCAATTGCAGTCGCCGTGATACTGCCACGCACCGGACAATCCGGGGTACGCCGCCGCATACTCGGCCTGGCCGCTGAGAGCAACGACAAACGGATTGATGTCGTCGAAGTCAGGGTTCAGACCGCTGGGGCCATTGGGGTCGGCGTCGTTGTTGAGATCCCCCTTGGGACACGAAATTTCGTAAACTGGGTTCGGATCATTCGCGTCGGGCGGGTGATTGCCTTGGTAGTAGTGGACGATGTTGGGATCATTCGAATCGCCCACCGTAATCACCGCATTCGGGTCCCAGCGATCATTCGGGTGATACCCATCCCAGTCAATCGCGATCGCGCCGCCCGACGCGATCCCGCCGACGACCGTGATGTCTGGATCGAAGCCGGGATTGTGTTGCAGGGAGCCAGACACACGCAACTCCCCAAACAGATTGTCCTGAATGTCGAACACGCCGATGGTGATCGCGGGACCGGGCGTTGCTCGGGCGACGGAGCCCGTGATTTCGAGGCGGCCGTTCAGAATTCCTCGGATCCACAACCGTCCGGTCAGGTCTGCGGCACGGACCGTGCCGTCAATGTGGCACTCCCCTCAGGCGGCGCCCAGCTCGACGTAGCCCGCCAGGGTGCCGGCGATGTCCACGATCTTGTTCGGGTCGTTCAGAAACTCGATGTCGATATTCCCGTAGTGCGGGCCGGGGCTGGTGACGTGCAGGTTTCCGTTGAGGTGCAGGGCCGACAAGCTGCTCCCGGCGGCCAGCGTCCCGACGTTGATGTCTTTGTTGATCGTCCCGCCCACCACGAACCGACCGGCGATGGCCGTGGCCTGCGTGGGCTGGTCGTTGGGGTCGGGACCGAGGAACTGCGCCACCTGGATCTCTACAATGCTGCCGACGGTCGCGTTGGAAAGATCAACCCAGCCGAGATTGTCCGCACCGGCCTCGGCGGCCTGACTTACCACGTGGAGATTCACCGACCCGAGGACGCCCCCCGCCACAGTAATACTACGGATGTTTCCCGGACGGCCTAGAGGATCCACAGCCTTGATTTTGAAGGTGCCGTAGCGCGTGATGAGCACCGTTTGATCAGCCTGGCTTATCGTGAAGCCACCTGGCGGATCGCTGTACCAGACAATGATGTCGTTGCCCAGGGCCGTCAAGCACAACCAGGCGGCCAGTACTCCTGCACCTACTGCGCGTGCCATAACTGTTCCTCCACGGGAGAGCCTAATCGATGGGCTTGCGTCCACAGCAAGCTCCGAGAAACACGAGCAATAGGATGCCGTGCGGATCGGGCGTGACGCCGATCGCGAAGCGATCCCACTGGTGAAGGCTCGCGGCACCCTGAATGCCCTCACCCCACCACATTTCGGAGGGCCCGATGTTCGGCTGAAACGCGCCATGCCGAGCCAGATCCCCGTCGATGTACAGGTCATAGCTCCGCATGTCAGTCGAGTGAACCTCGAAGTTGTGGAACACGCCCGGTGCAAACGGAATTAGTAGATAGTTCTCGAAAACGCTGTACATGCGGTCAAGCCCGAACTGGAAGCCAAGCACCCAGGCATCGTCGCTGCTGACACCGACGACGGGATCGGCATAACCGGCGAGCTGTTCAACAATCAATCGCCAGGACATAACGAATACTTGTCCTGGTCCCGGGTCCACCTCTCCCGGCCGGAACATCTGGTAGAAGTCGTACACCCCCTCGTCGTACAGGGAGTCGTAGGTCAGAATCCCATCTTCCAGCGTTCGGTAGGCCCCGGGACCCTGGTACTGCCCCTGCCAGTTGCCCCACACTCTTTCCCAACCCTGTTCTTCGGGCCAGCTCCCGTCGTCGCCGGTCCACTCGATCCAGTACGGCGTTGAGAAGGCCCAGGGGCACACAGCCAAGAGGCTGACTGCTATGGTCGCGAAATGTATCACGAGCAATTCCTCTCTCTCGACACCAACTCCGGCACCGCCACGGCCCGGTCGCGGCCGACCTGCGCTGTCGGCAGACTACACGGGGCCACTAGGCCTACCAACGCGGCGCCCGCATGCGCCGAATGGCCGGTACGGACCGCCGGTCGGCTACTCGTCGAATTGTGCTTGCGTCCACAGCAAGCTCCAAGAAACGCGAGAAGAACGAGGCCGCATGGATCGGGCGTGACGCCGAACGTGACGCGATCCCAGTGATGAAGGCTCGCGGCACCCTGAATGCCCTCGCCCCAGGCGATTTCGGAGGGCCCGATGTTCGGCTGGAACGCGCCGTGCCTGACCAGATCGCCATCGATACGCAGGTCGTAGCTCCGCATGTCGGTTGAGAGAACTTCGAACTCGTGGAACACGCCCGGTGCAAACGGGATCGGCAGGTAATTCTCAAAGACGCTGTACATGCGGTCGAACCCGAACTCGAAGGCGAGCAGCCAGGCATCGTCGCTGCTAACACCCACGGAGGGATCTGCATAACCGATGACCTGCTCAACCCTCAATCTCCAGGACATGACGAATACTTGTCCTGGTGCTGGTGCTGGGTCGATCTCTCCCGGCCGGAACATGTGGTAGAAGTCGTACACCCCGTCGTCATACAGGGAGTCGTAGGTCAGAATCCCATCTTCCAGCGTTCGGTAGGCCCCGGGGCCCTGGTGCTGTCCGTTCCAATTCCCCCAACTCCGCGTCCAGCCCTGGTTCTCCGGCCAGTCGTTCCCCTCCCAGTCGATCCAATACGGCGTCGCGGCGGCGGAGCCCGCCATCCAGACCAGCCCTGCCAATAGCGCCAGCCGCCATCCGGTGTGCCGCATGTTCGTACTCCCGCATCCGCAAACGTGCCTCCGCCCTTGCGGATACACCAGTTCTATGGTCCGAAAAGCCGGAAAGTCAAGCGCTCCGGGTCAGCCAAGCCGGTCTTTCAAAACCTGAACGCGTCTGTCCAGGCTCTGCGGACCAACGCACAGCGGCGAATAGCACTCCCGAGCGCCGCGGACTCACTCGCTGGCGCTTCGTGTTCTGAGCTCTCTTGCGGGCGGGCGCCCGCGGCTCGGATGGGATGCGTGCTCGCTGGGACAACAAGACGGGAACTGACCAGTTCATCCAGCGAAGCGCTACGCTCGCCGGCGAATCAGGACCGCGGTGAGGTCGTCGCCCTGGGCCGCTTCCTGGCGGAACTGCTGGATCTCGGCGTGCAATTCCGCGATGAGCCGATCGAGCGGCACATCCGTTCGCTGCCGGATGAACGCAATCACCCGCTCATCGCCGAATTGGACGCCCGCGGGATTGTCCGTCTCGTAGAAGCCGTCGGTGAGCAGGATGGCGGTCCCGCCCGGCGGGAAATCGTACGTTGCCGCCGGGCATTCCACGTCCGGCAGCACGGCTAGAGGGAGCCCGTCGGCGCTGCGTGCCTCGACGCCGGCCGAGGAGACGAACAGCAGCGGCCCCTGGCCCGCGGCGATGTAGTCGAGATGGTTCTGGGACGGATCGAGAATGCCGAGAAAGGCCGTGACGAAACGGCCTTCGAGCAGGTCGCGTGACAGGATGTTGTTCACGCTCATGGCGATAGTCGGCAAATCCTGCGTGACGGACAGCAGGGCGCGAATCAGCGCGCGGCATTCGGCAATCACGAGCGCCGCACCGATGCCGTGGCCGGTGGCGTCGGCGAGCAGGATGGCCAGCCGGCCGTCCGGCAGCGGGATGAAATCGTAGCAATCACCGCCGGTCTCGTCGGCGGAAAGGTTCCAGCCGGCGATGTCGTAGCCGTCGACTTGCGGGTTCGTCTTGGGAAAAAGCTGCTGCTGAATTTTGCGGGCGAGTTCCAGGTCGCGGGCCATGCGCTGCTTCTGGGCGTACTGTTCGAGCAGGGCATAGCGGTGAATGGCGATCCCCGCCTGGGCCGCGAGGTCACGTGCCAGGTTCTCGTCCGCCGGCGTGAACGGGCCGCCGGCGCGATTCAGCGCCTGGAGCACGCCCATCAGCTCGCGGTTGTGGTTTTCGAGTGGGAAAGTGAGCAGGTTTCGCGTGCGAAAACCGGTCTGGCGGTCGATTTCCGGGTTGAAGCGCGGATCGGCGTACGCGTCGCGGACGTTGATCACCGCCCGCTGCTGCGCCACGGCCCCGGCAATGCCGCGGTCGGCCGGGAAGCGGATCGCATCAGTGCCGGTGGCCACGCGGCTGAAAAGTTCGTTGGCTGGCTTGTCGTAGAGGAAGATGGTGGCCCGCTCGCATTCGAGCACTTCGCACGTAGCGGTGACGATGGTGCCGAGCAGTTCCGTCAAGTCGGTCGTGGCGGCCATCTGCCGGGTGATGTCGAGCAGGCGGCGCAGGTTGTCGGTATGTGGCACCTCGGCCATGATGCAGTAGGATATTCGTGGGTTGGAGGGGACGCAACCGCGGTTGCCAGCAGAACGCGCTGCGCCAGCAAGCGCCTGCCGCGAAAAAACGCTCGCTTGCGCTTCGCGTTCTGATTAAAGCGCTCGCTTGCGCTTCGCGTTCTGATTAGCTTCAGCGACTGCCGCGTTCCAGTTTGCGGACCGGGGCGAGTTCGAGAATGAGCGTCTTTTCGCCCAAGCCGGCGAATTTCAGGCCGGCCCGCGTCTGTCCCGGTGCGGGCCGAATCCACAGGACCTGTCCCACGCCGTAACGCTCGTGCTGGACCAGCGTGCCAGGGCCCCAGTCGGCATACGGATTGGTTGCCGGCGGCGGGGGCAGCGGCGCGGGCTTTCGCCGCCCGCGAGGGAACTGCGACGTGGTACGTGGCTCGGCGGCGGCTTCCTCGCAGGACTCAAAATCCGGCTCCGCGCGCAGCCGGCGCTTGGGTACGAGCCGCGCGGCCTCTTCAGGCGGCAAGTCCTCGACGAGCGGGACGAAGCCTTCACGATAACGCCACGGGGGCGGCCGCGGCTGGTTGGTCTGGAAATCCTGCCAGGCCAGCCCGTCGCCGTCGAATTCGTGTAGGAACTGCGAAGCCGGCCGCGGCAGGGGTCGGCCGCGAATCATGCGTTCGAGCGCGTGCGAGATAAACAGCCGCTCACAGGCTCGCGTGATGCCTACAAAGCACAGGCGGCGTTCCTCCTCGATCTGGCCGCCGGGGGCGAGCGACCGCTCGTGCGGCAGCAGCCCTTGTTCGAGACCGACGAGAAACACCACCGGGAATTCCAGTCCCTTCGCCGCGTGCAGCGTCATGAGCAGCACGCAACCGGCGTTTTCGTCCACGGCGTCCTGGTCGCTGGTCAGGCTGATGCGGCTCAGAAAATCCGCCAGCGTCGGCTCGTCGACTTCTTCCTCGTAGCGAATCGCCGCGGTGACGAGTTCCTGCACGTTGGCAAGGCGGTCCTCGCCGCCGGTATCCCGCTCCTCCTGGAGGGCCTTCTCCAAGCCCGACTGGGCGAGAACTGTGCTGACCGCCTCGGAGACCGTCGTTTCGAGGACCGGCTGGAGACGGTCGAGCAGGTCGGAAAACGCTCGCACGCGCTTGGCCGCGGCGCCGAGGCCAGGGACCTCTGCCGCGGTCCGCGCGATGTCACGCAGCGGGCGCCCGGTTTCACGCGCACAGGTCATCAGGCGAGCGATGCTCGTTTTGCCGATGCCGCGTGCCGGCGTATTGATGATGCGTTCGAGGGCCACGTTGTCAGCCGGGTTGACGAGCACGCGGAGGTAGGCGAGCACGTCGCGGATCTCCTTGCGGTTGTAGAACTCGACGCCGCGGGCGATCTTGTAGGGAATCTCTCGATCGCGCAGCGCCTCTTCGAGACCGCGCGACACCGCGTTAATCCGGTAGAAGATCGCAAAATCGCTCCACGGCCGGCCGGCCTGGTGGTTATCCGCGATGGTCTGGGCGATGTGTTCCGCCTCGTCGCGGCCGTCCACGAATTTCCACACCTGCACGGGCTCGCCCGTCGGGTTTCGCGTCCACAAGTCCTTGTGCTTGCGGCGGCGGTTGCGCTGGATGAGCCGTGAAGCGATGGCCAGCACGTGCCCGACCGAGCGGTAGTTCTGTTCGAGCCGGACGACTTTCGCGCTGGGATAGTCGCGCTCGAATTCGAGGATGTTGCGGATGTCGGCCCCGCGCCAGGCGTAAATGCTCTGATCCGGGTCGCCGGTCGCGCAAATGTTGCCGTGGTCGTGCGAAAGATGACGGGCGATCAAATACTGGGCGTGGTTCGTGTCCTGATACTCGTCGATCAAGACGTACCGGAAGCGCACGTTGAGCCGCGCGGTGACGTCCGGGTGGTCGCGCAGCACGAACGCGACGCGCATCAGCAGGTCGTCGAAATCGACCGCGTTGCGCTGCTGGAGAAGTTGCTGGTACGCCTCGTAAACGCGGGCGGCCGTCTCGTGCTCAAACCGCTCGGCCCGTTCAAGCAACTGCGGAGGCGTGAGCAACTTGCTCTTGGCGTCGCTGATTTTGGCGCGGGCGTCGTCGGGTTTCAGGACGGCATCGCTGACTTTGCAGATTTCGAGGGCCTCTTTGACGACTTTCAGGGCGTCGGCCTCGTCATAGATGGTGAAGCCGTGCTGGACGCCGCCGAGCGGGCCGAATTCGCGCAACAGGCGTACGCCGAGGGCGTGAAAGGTGTAGACCCACATACCGTGGGCGACACCGAGGGCCTCGATTCGCCGTTTCATCTCGTCGGCGGCCTTGTTGGTGAACGTGATCGCCAGGATGTTGCGGGCGGGTACGCCGGTGTGGACCAGGTACGCGGCGCGGCGGGTGATGACCCGCGTTTTGCCGCTCCCGGGGCCGGCGATGACCAGCAGCGGGCCGTCCCGGTGTTGCACGGCCTGGCGTTGCGGCTCATTCAGGTCGGCCAGCAGGGCGGCGGTCTGGGAGTCGTGGGACTGCATACCCCCATATACCCCGTGGCGCTGCGGGAGGCCAGCGGGGCAGGCACGGACGGAGTAGCGTCGGACCTCCGAGTCCGACGGCGCGTAGCGTCGGACCTCCGAGTCCGATGGCAGGTGCCACGGCGGGGATGACCTCGTAGCGCCGGACCTCCGAGTCCGACGGCTGACTCGTAGCGCCGGACCTCCGAGTCCGACGGCTCACCCCGCGGGCGGCAGTATTCCGATAGGCAAGTAAGATGAGATGATGACGCGAAGAGTGCCGGCGAGCGCGGCCCGCGTATGCGCCACGCCGCTGGCACTTGAGGAGTACGCGATGTTCTGGGCCATTCTGTTCGCGATTTTCAGCGTGCTGTTCGGCGGGCTGGTTGGTTGGTCATAGCGTAACAGCCACCGCATGTGATGTCGTGACCGGCCAGCGAAGCGGCCCGCGCCCCGCGTGGCCGTTTGTCGCGGCCGATCTCCGCGTCGGGCGAGGAACACCGGCAAGATGCCGGTGCCACAGCGTGCCGGTGCCACAGCGTGCCGGTGCCACA
>JAGVEP010000062.1 GCA_020058145.1 Phycisphaerae bacterium
CGTCGAAGTCCACGATGCCATCACAGTTGACGTCGCCCAGGCAGGTCGGTGTGACGGCGAGCCAGAAGCCGCCGGTCACGGTGAACTCGCCGCCGGTCATGACCACGCCGGCGTCGGGTTGGCCGATGGTGCCGGACAGTGTGAAATCGCCGCCGGTAGACCACATGTCTCCGCCGCCGTCCACGGTCCACCAGTCGAGCGCGTAATTCTGTCCGGCGGCCAGCGCGGCCCCGAAGATCATGGTCAAAGTCATGGCTGTCATTAGCTTAGGTTGGCTTGTCATGGTACGTAACTCCTTCCGCAAGAACGCCCTTGGGGCTCGAAGGCATCGCGCCTACCGGCCTGCTTGGCGCGCCGCACGGGCCCGCTCCTTGTATTCACGGACCGCCGCATCCTCGTCGGGAGCGGGGATCGGTACGTACGGCCGATCCTCGTATCCCAGCCTACGACCACATGCCATCCAGTGGAAGCGAACGTTGAGATCACCGGTGGCCGAGCGGACCAGGAAGCCGTCCGGACTCGTTGACTCCACGTACAGCGCACTCCAACCGCCGACCGGCGTTACTGTGACGCGGATCTCCACGTCAGGCGAAACAGCTTCGGCAAAGAGCGGATCCAGCTCCACATATGCGGCGCCAGCGGTCAACTGGGCGCTACCGGAGGCGTAGATCTCGACCTCCGGGCTCTCGACCGAGAAGATGGCCTGCGGGCCTTGCGACGTCTCGATCGCCGCGCTCTTGGTGCCCGTGGCGACCGTGTTGCCGTAGACGTACAGGCCTTCGGAGTTGTTCGCGGGGGACGCGACGTAGAGGGCATACGTGCCGTCGTCGGTACTCTTGCTGAAGTAACCGGCGTTGCCGTTCTGCGTGTACGCGTACAACACCCACGTCGAGGTGCCCGCGGCTGCCGACGAGCGCAAGGCCAGGCAGTCGCCATAAGTGGTGGCCGTGTTCTCGATGTTGATGGCCGGATAGTCGGCGGTAATGTCGATGTCGATCTCGCCGCTGGTGAGGTCCCAATCCCAGTAGGTCGCGCCGATGGTCAGGGGGTCACTCAGCTTGGAGAAGGTCACCGCGCCGTCGACGATCTTCGTGCTGTTCACCGAGTTGGCAGCCAGGTCCGCCAGGGCCACACTCGCGTCGACGATCTTCGTACTGTCCACCGAGTTGGCGGCCAGATCGGCCAAGGCCACAGTCCCATTGGCGATTTTCGTGCTGTCCACGCAATCGGCGGCCAGATCGGCCAGGGCCACACTTCCATCGACGATTTTCACGCTGTTCACCGAGTTGGCGGCGAGGTCGGCCAGGGCCACAGTCGCGTCGACGATCTTCGTGCTGTCCACCGAGTTGGCGGCCAGGTCGGCCAGGGCCACACTCAGGTCGGCGATCTCACCGCTGCCGACCGCACCCGCCGCGATTTCCGCCGCGCCGACCGCATCGGTCGCGATCTTCGCCGCCGTGACGCCGTTGTCGGCAATGTCGGCGTTCGTGACCTGGCCATCGGCGATCATTGCGCTGGTAATGCTATTGAGTTGCCCTTCGTTAACGTAGCGCGCGTCGGTGTAGGGCGCATCGAGCGCAAACTGGTTCGCGTTCAGCGTCAGCCCGACGCCGGCGGCGTACGTCGTGTCGTTATCGGCCGCGGGCTGCCACTGTGTCGCCACAGCGTTCCACTTCAACACCTCGCCACCGTTGGGGGGCGCGATGCCCACCGCTCTCCCCCGAAGGCCGACGACTGTCGGCAGGGGATAGGCGCCGCCCAGGTCGCCGCCCGCCACGCCGCCGGGGGTCGGGTTACCCCAAACCACAGGCACGGCCGGGCCGTTGGACATGAGTGCTTGGCCGGCGACCGTCGCTGCCGGGTCAATGTCGGCAGGGACGATGGTGTTGTTCTTGATCTCCACGTTGGTGATCGTGTTGGCCGCGATTTCCGTGGCGGTGATGGTGGCCGCCGCGATCTCGGCGCGGGTGATGGTGGCCGCCGCGATATCATCCGCCACGATGGTCCATTCCGCGATCTTCGCGCTGGTGACGGCGTTGTTCGCAATCGTCGGATTGGGGTAGTTCCCGGTCAGGTCGCCACCGGCCACGATCGTCGCGAGCGTGTTCCCGTCGGGGAACTTGAATCCGCCCGCAGTCGACCAGATCACGGCACGCGACTCTATCTGCCCATTCACCGTGAGGGGCGAAGTAGGCTCATTCGTGTTGATGCCCACGTTCCCCGCCGCGCGGATCAGAAACTGTTTGACTTCGGTCGTGGCGAAGTCCGCGTCGGTCGAGTCGGCCCACACGAAGCTGCCTGCGTCATTCGCCTTGGCCCGGCGACCGGCCGCGAACGCCCAGGCGGCGGTGGCCGCGTTGAAGTCACCGCCCGGCACCGTCGCGAACGACCCGCTGGCCGTGTTGGTCAGTCCGCCACCGACCGCACTGTAGACGCCGGCAGCGATGTTCTGCACTCCCCCGCCGACCACGCCGTAGTTCTGCTGGACCTGGTTGCTCAGTCCGCCGCCGATTGTGCCATAGCCCCCGTTGGCGATGTTGCTCTGTCCGCCGGCGATCGTGGCATAGCTCTGGGTCGCTTGGTTGGCGGCTCCGCCGCCGATCACGGCCGCCGCGCCACTTGTTTCGGCCGCGATCAGATTGTTGGCGCCGCCAGAAATCGTCGATAGATACCACTCGGCACGATTGGCGGCGCCGCCGCCGACCGTGCTGTAGGTGGTGCCGGCGACGCTCCCTCTTCCGCCGGCGACGTTCCCTTTTCCGCCGGCGACTACGCCGTAGTTGCCTTGCACCTCATTGGGGTTGCCCACCCCCCCCGCACCGCCGCCGCCGATCGCGGCACCGATGAAGCCAATCCCCACGAGGTTGGCCGAAGACCCGGCGATCACGTTCGCGGTGCTGGCTGTGGGCTCCAGCCGCAGGACGCGCTGGTTGTTGACCTTGACAATCAGGGGCTGGTTGTCGGTCGTGCCAAGGAAGTTCACGGCGGGGTCCGTGCCGGCGTTGCCGGTCAGACCCCAGCCGCCGACGCCCGGCCCATTCAGCGCGTACAACGCGTACGGCGTCGCCGTCAGCGCCTGCCGCGGAGCCAGCGGCGTGCCGTTGACCTGGATCTCCAGCCAGCGCGCGTCGCCGGCGAAGGCGCCCGCGCCAAAATCCAGCGTGACGGTGAACAGCCCGTTGGTGACCGGGACCCCGTTGGCCACCACTGCAAGTCCGATCTGGGTCCCGCCCGCCACGGCGTCCCACAGGCGGAACTCGAAGTTGGCCGGCACGTTGTACGGCGCCCCGGCCTGCTTGAGCTGGCCCTGGTACGTGAACGCGGTGCCCAGGGGGGTCTGTGCCTGAGCGGCCGACGCCGCGAGCAACACAAATAATACTTCTACCCATAGATGTCTCATTCGCATGACCGCACTCTCCTTTCAGAACGAGCGCATGGCCCGGAGACGTCACACGGCGTCCCCGTCATGCACGGACGTGTAACACGCCGCAGTGTACCCGATTCACCCTGTTTGATTCAAGCGCAAAATCGCGGCTGGGGCGACCGCGGCTTTGTCTTGGGCGGTGCGCGTGACGAGTCATCCAACAAGAGCGGGTGCAGCGCTCCACCCCGCCCGAGCAGCGGATTCGGGCGGGATGCACTGCGTCCCACGCGCGCGCGGGACTGAGGCCGGGTCTTGGTGGTGGCGTTCGTCGTGCGGCAGTCAGCTACCAGCACGTTCCGCTGCTCGACAGGATGACGACGAACGGATTGATGTCGTCGAAATCAACCCATCCATCGCCATTAATGTCGGCGTTGGGCAGAAAGCACGGCAACACGCCACTGATGGCCGCGACGAACGGATTGATGTCGTCGAAGTCCACGATGCCATCACAGTTGACGTCGCCCAGGCAGGTCGGTGTGACGGCGAGCCAGAAGCCGCCGGTCACGGTGAA
>JAGVEP010000484.1 GCA_020058145.1 Phycisphaerae bacterium
ACGCCGCACGGGCTGGTCTCCCCCGGCAACGCCAGCGAGATCGCGGACGGGGCCGGAGCGGCGGTGGTCGCGGGTCGCCGCCGGGCCGAAGAGCTCGGTCTGCCAGTCCGCTTTGAAATCGCGGGCTATGGCGTTTGCGGCGTGGAGCCACGGGTCATGGGGCGCGGTCCTGTGCCGTCCATTCAGCAGGCTCTGAAGCGGGCGGGTATCGAGCAGAAAGACGTCGGACTCTGGGAAATCAACGAGGCCTTCGCCGCACAGTACCTGGGTGTAGAGAAAGAACTGAACCTGGACCGCGAACTCGTCAACGTCAATGGGGGCGCGATTGCGATCGGACATCCGCTGGCCGCCACGGGCCTGCGGATGCTCGTTGATCTGATGTACGAGATGCAACGCCGCGGCGTGCGCTATGGATGTACGTCCGCCTGCATCGGCGGCGGCCAGGGCGTGGCCGTCATCCTGCGCGATGCGGAGAAACCATGAAACGCGCCTTCGCCTTTGGTGACAAGTCGCTCGAGACGGCGGTCCGCCGCGTGAACGAGATTCGCTCGGTCGCGATCATCGGCGCGGGCACGATGGGCCAGGGAATCGCCATCGATTTGCTCCGCAAGACCGACTGCGAGGTGATTTTGCTGGACGTGCAGGCCGAGGCGCTCCAGCGCGCCCAGACCCGCTTGACCGAACTGTGGCAGCAGCAGGTCGATAGCGCGCGCCTCCGCCCCGAAGACGCCCGGGACCTGGCAGCCCGCACGCGCTACACCCAGCAGTACGAGGTCTTGCGTCACGCCGACATCATCTGGGAAGTGGCCACGGAGCGGAGCGAGATCAAGGCTCGCATCTTCCAAACTGTCGAGAAAACCGCGGATCCGGAGCGCCTGGCCGCGATCTTCTCGAACACTTCGTCGCACACCACCGGCGAGCTGGCCCTGCTTTTTCAGACGACGGCGTTTCGCGAGAAATTCCTCACCGTGCATGGCTACTATCCCTTCGAGTCCAACCGGCTCATCGATGTGATGAAGGGCAAATACGCTTCGCCGGAGACCTTCGCGCTCGGCGTGGTCTTCGCGGACCAGATTCTCGAGAAAACGGTCATCGCCCTGCCGGTCGATCACCACGGCTATCTCACCGATCCGATCTTCCAGGCGATGGCGGCCATCATCTCATGGGACGTACAAACCGGGCAGGATCTCGTGCAACTCGGCGGCCTCTGGGAGCTGCTAACGGCCAACCCGTTTGTGGTTCTCGATCAAACCGGCCACATGCCCTATACAGAGTCCTCGCGGCACCTGGGGCAGGCGCTGCCGGCGACGGATCGCCTGCGGGGCCTTTACCTGCGGGATGGGGCGCACTATCCGGCGTGGATCGCCCGGCTTGAGCAGACTGGCGCCAGCGGCGTGAATAGCGCCACGCAGCGAGGGTTCTACGCCTGGCAAGGCACCCCGCCCCGGCCAACCGCCGTGCTGGACCCCGGCAGTGGGCAGTATGTTCCGGTCGGCGAGCTCTCGCGCCAGGAATTCTGGTCCTTCTACGAAGCTGCCGAACTGGACCGCCGGGCCGGAAAAATCAAGAGTGCCGCGTCGCTGGTACACGTGGCCTGTGCGGGGGATGCCGGTGGCCGTGCGTTTCGACGCTATGTGCTGCCGATTTTGCTCTATGGGCTGGACCTGATTCAGGACCGGGTGGCGACGCCCGGCCAGATCAACATCGCCACGCGGGCGGGCCTGCGTTACAAGGTCGGGCTGATCGAGCTCATCGACGCACTGGTGGCTCACGCGACGATCGACGGCGTGCTCGAAATGGTCCGGCGAGCACGCGATGAGAACGCCGCCGACCCCTACATGCTCGACATGCTGGATGTGGACGGCCAGCGCGGCCCGCGCCAGGGCCGGCCCTGCCTGCTGTACGAGCTGCGCAAGCGAAATCTCACCCGCCTCCTGGGCTACGGTCCGTACTTCCAGACGCCGGTAGCCGAATTGTGCCTGGACGATGGCAGCTATCGAGCCCGCTATCTCGATCTCAAGTTCGTCGAGCCCACCTCGCGCGACCGCGTCGCCAGCATCGTGTTCAACAACCCGCTGCGCGGCAATGTGTGGAACCGGGTGCTGCTCGACCAGATGGCGCATGCCTACCAGCATGTGCTGCACTTGCACCGCGCGGGCCGCTGCGGCGCCGTGCTCTTTACCGCGGCCGGGGGCGGGCTGCGCCTGCTCGGGGCCGACGCCCGCGAGTTCAACCGCGGCTGGTACGAGCGTGCCAAGGGCTACGTACCGCTCGATGAAGGCGAGGCGGCGGCGTTCACGCGCAACGGAATGAGGCTGTTCCGACTGATCCAGAAGAGCCCGGTCGCCACGCTTGGCGTGTTTGGCGAAAAGTGGGGCGGCGGGGCCGAATTCAGCTACTTCCTCGATCTACGCTACGACGTGCGCGCCGCAGGATACGTCTTCGACTCGCTGGAGCGCCAGTCGCGCTGGCAGGCAAAGCCCACGTATAACCAGCCGGAACTGGACTATGCCATCCTCGGCGGGTTTGGCGCCGCCGGAGAACTGCAGCGGCTGGGGCTGGGTGACTCGGCCATCTTCGAGCTGTTCGACCAGGGCCTGACCGCCGACCGGGCGTATCAGGTCGGCCTCAGCAACGACGTGTTCGACGACGAGTTGGAAGCGCTGCGGCGGGGCTACGAGCGCGCCCGAATGATGGCGAAGGATGCCCCGTATTCGCGGGCGCTGTTCAAGCAGCAACTGGCGCGGGGGATCGACGATGAAGCTCTGGCACGAGAGACGGGCGAGACCTTCGACCCCCAGAAGAACCCGTTCATCAGTACGGGTCTGTTGACACTGCTGGACCGCGGTGCCCGACCTCCCAAGATGGACTACGCCTGCCGCGATACCAGGCTGCCGGGTTGGCAGTACCCGGCGGACAGCGGCCAGGCGAATGTGGATACCACCAAATGAACGAAAAACGGACAGAACCTAACGCAGAATCTGGCAACCCCGCGGCGGGCGCCGCCGTCCCGCGCTTCAGCGCCGCGTGCGGCACGTGCGGCAGCACTTGCGGCCCCCAACCGCCCACGGCCACTCACGGCGGCGACGGCAATCGGCAGCCCGTGGCGAATCAGACGAGTGCGGGGCCGTTTGCGGCGTTTCGTGACTGGCGGCTGGACCGCGCCGCGTACGCCCGGCAGTGGAAGCAGCGCACCGGCGGCAAGGTGATCGGCTACTTCTGCACCTACGCCCCTGAAGAGCTGATGTACGCGGCCGGTATTCTGCCGGTGCGCATCCTCGGCAGTCACGAAGTTCAGAACGTCACCGAGCCGCACATTTTCGGGATGTTCTGCCCGTTTTGCCGCGACTGCCTGGCTCAGGGACTCCTAGGCCGGTACGAGTACCTGGACGGGATTATGATCGCGCAGTCGTGCCTGCACATCCGCCAGACGTTCACGAGCTGGCAGAAGCACGTCCCCATCGACTACAGCTACTACCTGCCGATGCCCCATCACGTGCAGAGCCGGCACGCCGCGCCCTTTCTGGCCAAGGAGCTCGCCATCTTCCAGGCCTCGCTTGAGGACTGGCTTGGCCGGAAGATCGCCGCGCCGGCCCTCGAAAACGCGATCGACATCTACAACCGCAACCGCCAGTTGCTCTGGCGGGTTTACGAGACGCGCCAAGCCGCAGACCCGCCGCTTTCCGGCGAAGAGGCGCTGGAGATGGTCCTGGCCGCCCAGATGGTGGACAAGCAGGATCACAACGCGGCGCTCGAGAGCCTGCTGGCCCGTCTGCCGGAGCGCCGGCTGCCCCGCCCGACGGGTGCGCGGCTGATGATCCTGGGCAGCAAGGACGACGACATCGAATTCATCCACATGGTGGAAGCGTGCGGAGCCACGTTCGTGATCGATGACCACTGCACAGGTACGCGCTATTTCTGGAACAACACCGACCCCGACGGCGACCCGCTGGACCGCCTCGCCCGGCGCTACGTGCAGCGCGTGCCGTGCCCCACCAAGGACTGGCCTGCGCGCACACGCGTGCCACACGCGGTGGCGCTGGCCAAGAAGTACGGCGCCCAGGGCGCGATCGTCATGCAGCAGAAGTTCTGCGATCCGCACGAGGCGGACGTTCCGGCGCTGACGAAAGCCCTGAACGACGCCGGGCTCAAGACGCTGTTTCTGGAGTTCGACGTCACCGTGCCGATCGGGCAGTTCAAAGTCCGCGTCGAGGCGTTTCTCGAAATGCTGCGCGAAGACGATCTGTTCTGAGCCTTCGCGCTGGAAGGGACCGCAATGGGCGAGACCGTAAGACACCAGACCGCACCGCTGAAATGCTGGCCGAAAGCCAAGGAGCTGCGCCTCAAGTATTACGAGGATTACGCGCGGGCCCACGAGCGCGGCGGGCTGCGCTGGGCGGGCGGCGCCTGGAGTTTCAGCGCCATTCCAGCGGGCCTGGGACGCG
This sequence comes from Phycisphaerae bacterium, assembly GCA_020058145.1. Lineage (GTDB taxonomy): Bacteria > Planctomycetota > Phycisphaerae > UBA1845 > Fen-1342 > JAGVEP01. The sequence goes on from JAGVEP010000484.1 coordinate 4,446, forward strand.
ATGTTTACAGCCTCACCAGCGAGCCGTACGGGGCCAGCATCGCCTTCGACAAGGCCCTCTCCCTGCGTTGCATGGAGGCCACCGAGCGGGCCGGTTTTGCGCGCGACCTGTGTGCGTACATGCGCAATTACTGGGGCTCCGTGCTCCTGAATGAATACGCCTTCGGCGGCCCGTTCCCGAAGCCGGATTTCCTGTGGCAGGATCACATCTGCTGCAGCCATGCCAAGTGGTACCAGGTGGTCAGCGACCTGGAGGGGGGCCTGCCGCACTTCTGCATCGACGTGGCGGTCGGGCCGTACCAGGACGTGGCCCCTCACAAGATCGACTACCTGGTCAACCAGATGCACGACGGCATCGAGTGGCTGGAGCGCACCACCGGCCGGAAGTACGACGACGAACTGCTGATCGAGGCCGTGCAGAACGAGTTCCGCACCACCTCCACCTGGGCGGAAGTCTGTAGCCTCAACAAGCACGTGCCGGCACCGCTCGAAGAGAAGACGATGTACTCGTTGTACGTGCTTGGTACGCTCAACAAGCACGACCGGGCCGTGGCGGATTTCTACGCCGAGTTGCGCGACGAGGTCCGCGAGCGCGTGGCCCAGGGCATTGCGGCCATCCCCAACGAGCGCTGCCGCCTGATGTCCGACACGCAGCCGCCTTGGGGCTTCTTGAACATCTTCCGCTACATGGAAGAGTACGGGGCCATCTCGGTCGGCTCGCTCTACACCTTTGGCCTGATCGGCATTTGGGAGGACCAGCCCGATGGCTCGTGGGGCCCGCGCACCACGCCCATGCAGCAGGGCATTGTCATCAAGAGTCGTGACGAAGCGCTGCGGCGCTACGCGGACTGGACGCTCAGCAAGCCGGAGTGGCAGCACTTCTACTCGCCGCACCTCAAGACCGCCATGATGTTGCGCATCGCGCGCGAGTGGAAACTGGACGGGGTTCTGTTGCACTACAACCGCGGCTGCGAAGGGCTGTCGGTCGGCATCGCGGAGAACCGCCTGGGACTGATCGAGGCGGGTGTGCCCGTCATGGCCTTCGAAGGCAACATGGGGGACGAGCGTGAGTTTGACGAAGCCCGCGTCAAGGCGCGTTTTGACGCCTTCATGGAGACACTGGGTGTCAAGAAGAACGGACGCGCCTGATTCCGGCGCTGGCCAAGCGAGGAATGGGATGATAGTGGCTGGTATTGATATCGGTGCAAAGACCATCAAGGTCGTCCTGGTCGCGGATGGACAGGTGCTGGCCCGGGCGCTCGCGCCAGCCGGCCTCGATACGGCCGCGGCCACCGGGCAGGCCATGAATACGGCGCTGGCCGCCGCCGGCCTGGC
>JAGVEP010000185.1 GCA_020058145.1 Phycisphaerae bacterium
TACATCGATGAGCACACGCTGGGCCAGAACCTGCTCGCCGCCGCCGCCGCCCCGGAGCCGGGCGCGGCCGGTGCTCCCCCGCCGGACATCGGCGGCATGTTGGTCCAGATGATGGCGCAGGGTATCAAGGAAAGCGTCAAAGGCGACGATTTGAGCGCCGCCGAGACATTGCTGAAATACAAAGGACTGAAAGTCTTTGCGATCGTCACCGTGCCGGAAGGCATTGAGTTTACGGCGTTGGAGCTCAAGGCAGAGAAGTGATCGCGGGGCTGGAGGCAGAAAACATGGTCGAGCGCCAATGGCCGCGGCAGCTTTGCCGCGAGTGGCTCGTCGCGCTGGCATCCTATGCGCTGGTCGTGGCTCCGTTCGGGTGCCAGTTTCAGGCTGACTTATTGGGCGGCAGTGGAGATGCGACCGCGGCACCGCTGGACGCCCAATCCGCGGGGCTGTTTCTGAACCAGGACACGGCCAGCCCGCTGCTCGTGGCGGGTCGCAACACGCCGGGCGACGCGTTCTTCGTCTATGGCACGCACAACGCGGCCGGCGGCGTGGGCGAGGTCACTTCGATCCTGATTAAGACGGCGGACGGCCAGCAATCGTACATTTTGTTCGAGTCCGGCCGCCCCACGCACCTCCAGGCGGCTGACGGCAGCTACGTCCACGTCACGTATGACGAGATTTCGACCAGCCGGCTCGCCGTCACGGCCAAAGTCTACGACGCTATCACCGGAACGACCGAGACGCGCGGCGTCAACATCGATCTCAAGGCCACGGCGGCCCAGGTCGCACAAACGGTCCAGGATTTGACCGGCCAGACCCTGACGGTGCCCAGCGCGCCGGCCGTCGACACGGGCAAACTCCAGCAGCGGGCCCTCGGCCCCCTACTCTCGGCTCTGCTCGTAATTCCGATGCTGCTGATGACCGAAGTGATGATCGTCATCATGGGTCAGGTCATGGCGGCCGTGTTTGCCGCGGTCACGGCGGCGATGCAGCTCGCGGTCGTGGCGGCGTTCGCGCCCTTGTTCCTGTTTGCCGGGCTGTTGAACGACGTTACCGTGCGGATCGACATGGTGCCGCTGGTGGACATCTTCATCGAGTTGCCGGCGCCGCCGACACTCGACATCGTGATCCAATAGGGCCTGGAACCGCAGAGGCGCGAAGTGCGCAGACCACGCAGAGAAGACAGTCACAAAGATACCCCTCCTCCGCGTCCTCCGCGCTCTTTGCGCCTTCGCGGTGTTAGCTGCCAGCCACCGGCGCGGGGCGCGTGAGCCGCTCGGCCCGCTCGACGGCCGCGTTGATAAACGTGTCGAGCGACGAAATCGTCGCCTCCGCTGCCAGTTTCAGCACATATTCCGCCGACAGCTTATTGAACCGCCGCTCGCGCAGGTCGGCACGAATCTCGTCCTGAGCCTCCGTAAACGAGCGCTGCCCCCCGGGTTCGATCCGTCCGCAACGGACCACGTACCAAGCCGTCTCCGTCTCCAGCGGATCGCTCGTCCAGCCTGCTTCGTGTTCGAAAACGAGCTTGCTGGGTACGTCGTATGGCGGCTGGAGCGGCCGCGCGATCAGTCCCCACGACCCGCCGTTGTCTACGTGCAGTCCGGACGAATATTCCTTCGCCACATCTTCAAAGGACCGCTCGTCGAGTGCCTCGCGCGCCGCCCGCGCCTGGCGCGTCGCCTTCAGTTTGGCCTGGGCGCGCTCGGCGGCACTGGCCCGGTCCCAGGTCCGGCCTTCCGGCAGGAACTTCTCGCCAGGCACCTCAATGAGCAGCAACTCGCGAGACTCCACCGTCGTGTACCGTGGCAGATTCTGCCGATAGAACCCGAGCAACTCATCCCGCCGAACTTGGATCTGCGGCAGCAGCTTCTCGCGCGTGTATTCGCGGACGACCATGCCGCGCTTGAGACTGTCGCGGAATTGGTCCTTGGTCAGTCCGTGCTCCTTCAGGTGCGCCAGCAGTTTTGACGCGCTGCCGCCGAATTCGCGCGCGGTGAAGTTGTCGAGCTGCTTGTTGGCCTCTCCATCAATATACGTCCGCTCTTTCTCATCGAGCGCTGTGGATGCCTGCTTGTAGATCAGCAGCACCCCGATTTCCTGCTGCGTCTGGCGGCGGATGAGCCGCCGCGCTTCGTCACGGAAACCTGGCAGCGTGCGCGCGCGGCGGAGTTCGGCGAGGTCCTCGCGGAGTGGGTAGAGCACTTCGGCCACGGTCACGGTCGCGTCATTGACGATCAGAATGTCGCCCTGGATCGCGGCGGGCGGGGCGGCAATCGGCGGGGGGCGCCGCGGCGGGGCGGGCTGCCGTTCGATCGCCAGGGTCGGCGAAGTCGTCGGCACAATCTGCCCGGCGCGGATGCGCTCCTCACGCTCCGCCGTGAGTTCGGCTTCGGATTTGATCACCGGCCGGCTGGCATCTGGTGGCGGCTGGTTCTTGCGCGCTTGCTGACAGCCGGGCCAAAATACAGCCGCCACCGCCAGCGTGGGGACGATAATCGCGGGAACCCAGCCTCGCATGAAGCCAATATAGCCGATGTCCGTGGCGGGGCAAACGGGCGATTTGTCGCCCAGCGCCCCGCGTACGCGGTCGAGTCGCCCCTTGACGGATGCGCGCGTCGCTCCTACCTTATTGAGTCTGCCACGTTAGCGTCAGGCACCGGCATCGCCGCTCGATAGCTCGTGCCCGCAGGAGCCCGGATGGCGGAATTGGCAGACGCGCCAGGTTGAGGGCCTGGTGAGGGTTGACCTCGTGCTGGTTCGAATCCAGTTCCGGGCATGAACAAGCGCTGCTAGCTCAACTGGATAGAGCGTCGGCCTACGGAGCCGAAGGTTGTGGGTTCGAATCCCGCGCGGCGCGGTGCGGAATGGTCGCGCTGGGCCTGGCGGGGCGTAGTTCGCCCCGCCAGGCCTTCCTGTTGCGCGCGGCGCGCGTCAAGCCACCGCTCCGTCCAGGCCGCACCGGCCGCACCATTGTCCGGTGCAACCGTCAGCACCCCGGTGCTACGGGCACTGGTGCAACGGATCGCTGAGGAGCGCGACGAACGAATTGATGTCGTCAAAATCCACGAAGCCACTGCCGTCGCAATCGGCGTTGTAGAAGTTGCACGAGATTCCGAGGCTTAGCGCCTCAACGAATGCACTGATGTCGTCAAAATTGACGATGCCATCGCAGTTGCAATCGCCGACGCAGCCACAAACGGACGTGCCGCTCGGATCGCAGGCCACGCCCGCGCCACGAAACGTGCCGCTCTGCGCGGTGCAATCGGATTCGGTCAGCGTCTGGCAGGCGCCCTGGTACGTTCCGAAGCAGCAGGCGCCGGTCGTCGCTGGGCATTCCTCGATGGTCAGGGTGAAATTCAGGCAGTCCACGTCGGCTCCCGGCCAACGGTCGATCATCAAGTAATATAGGCCGGTCGTCAGCGTCAGATTGCTGATCGCAACCAGCGTGCCGGTGCTGGTGACCTGCGCGAGGCACGTTGCACCCGGCGGGCAGACGCTGTCCACCACCAGGCCGACCCAGTTGTCGTTCGCCGTCGCACCGCTTACGGTGATGTTGACGCACTTTGAACCGGAGATCGGCAGCATATACACAATGTCCTGGCCGTCGTCGTACAAGCCCAGGCACGTGTCCGCGTAATTATCGTCCTTGGCGCAGGTCGTGTTTACGTCCGTGAACGGCAGGGCGCCAATTAGAATTGGGTCTTCGCAGTCCACACCGCCGGGTTGGCCACCCGGACCGCAGGGCGGGGGCAGTTGAATACAGGCCAGACTGGCGTTCCACACGTCGTAGAGGCCCTGGCAGTCTGCCTCCAGCACGTTGTCCTGGCACGTGCCCGCATTGGTGTCACAGCAGGCCCCCGTCGGCGCTGCGCAGTCCACGATGCTCAGAGTGTAGTTGATGCAATCTTCCGCCAGCGGCCAGCGATCGATCATCAGGTAATACGTGCCGGTCGTCAGCAGCAGGTTGCTGATCGTGACCACGGTGCCACCGGTGGTCGCCTGGGCGATGCACGCCGCGCCCGGCGGGCAGACGTTGTCCACCACTACGCCGATCCAGTTGTCAGTCGCCGTCGCACCGGTCACGGTGATGTTCACGCAGCGCGAACCCGCAATAGGCAGTACATACAGGATGTCATCACCGTTGTCGTAGTAGCCCAGGCACGAGTCCGAGTAGTCGTTGTCCTTCATACATGTGGTGTTCACATCCAAGTAGGGCAACGCGGTGATGAGAATCGGGTTCTCGCAGTCCACCCCCTCCGTCTGATTGGGCGGCGCGCAGGGCGGGTTCAGTTGACTGCAAGTCAGACCGACGCTCCACACATCGCCGGGGGCCTGGCAGTTGGCCTGCAACACGTAGTCCTGGCAGGTTAGCGTACCCGTATGGCAGCAGGCGCCGGATGGCTGTCCGCAGGCGAAGCTCTGACCCTGGATAAAGACATTCGAGTCGAGAATGTGGTCGCCCGCATCTGCGACGGCCAACTTGATGTGATTCAAACCGGGATTCAGCGTACCGGTGGCCGTCAGCACGACCGTCAGCCCGTCCATCTGGGTGTCGCGAACCCCGGCGCACGGGAACGTACCGGGTGGGATGTCGTCGCAGTCGTTGTTGATGTGCAGGTTACAGAAGCTGCCGCCCGGCGGGTTATACGGGTTGCCGCAATTGACGTTGTTGATGCTGACGGCCAGCCCGCCGCCGGGAACCAAGGCAATGTTCACACCATTCAGGAAAAACCCGAAAACATCGTTGTACGGCGAGTTTACCCACTCGTTGTATTCCTCCGATGTAAACACGTACTGGAATTGGATGACCTGCGCGCTCTGGCACTCAAAGTCGAATTCCAGGACGCACGCGTCAAAGGTGCTGTAGCCCGGTATCAGCCCGTCCAGATCGATGTCTCCGTTCCCGAGGTTGTCGGCAGTGACGTCGTCCTGCGTGTTCGGACCGGGCACGAACGCAATGTCGCCGCTGCTCAGGATGATGCCGCTCTCGAAGCCGACGATGCCTGTGCCGCCGACAAACGTCCCGGCCGCAGGGTTCGCACCGGTGAAGGTCACGTTGAACACGGTGACACCCGGACCCAACAGCGCCGTAACCAGATCCGCGGGCGTGAGACCAGCATTCAGGTCCTGGGTGCCCAGCGCGCACACGACCGGCCCGGCGGGCGCCTTCCAGTTATTCCCACCTGGCGCGACCACTGGCCGCGGCGGCAGTTCCGACCAGACTGCTGGCCCGCTCAACAAAACGCACGGCAGTGCCAGCGTCGCGAGTTTCCAGAAGTTGTGATGCCGCACAGCGGCACAAGTATACGCGTACTTCGGTTCCATTTTTGTGCTCCTATCAAGTGCGAAAATAGGTTCTCAGAGCATTACTGACTCAGAAGCGCCACGAAGGCGTTGATGTCGTCAAAGTCGACGAGTCCATCGCCATTACAGTCACCGTTCAGAATGTTGCAGTTTGGAAAGGCCGCCTGGTATCCGGCGGGGCTGCTGAGCGCGAGGACGAACGGGTTGATATCGTCGAAAGTGACCAGGCCGTCACAGTTCAGGTCGCCCGGTTGTTGCGGCACGATTAGTACTACAACGCTACTTCCTTGGCCACCGACAGATGCGTAGGTCGCGTAGCCGTATTCCGATTGCCCATAATCGTCGCAGCGTTCGCTTGCGGTGGCTGCGGGCCGCGGCCGTGTTGCGCTGCTGCGTTAACGTCAATTGCGCGGCGAGGTCTTCGGCCGTCCGGCGGGAGCAACGCCCGCCGCGCAGCCAGAGCGGCACCAGCCGACGCGTGGCGGTCCGGACCTGGCACACCGTCACCTGCGGGTCGTTTTTTTCTCTGCTGCACGAACTCCGCCAGGAACAGATGGCTCACGCAGGTCAGTCCCAGGTGCCGCGTGATCGCCCCGTACCGCCGGACCTCGAAGTGGTCCAAGCCCAGCTCCGTCTTGGTGTCCTCGAACAGCCGCTCGATCCGCCAGCGGCTGAACGCCACCAGCAGCAGCGTCTCGACCGGGGTGTCGAGCGGGGCGTTGCTCAGGAAGAACTTCACCTCGTCGGGTTTCAGCACGGGGCGGGTGATCAGCAGCGGATGCGGTCCGTCCGGCAAACCGTTCTCGTCCTTGATCCACAACGGCACGCACTTGGCCTCCCACACGAACGGGCCCTGCGTGCCCTCCTTGACCCGGTAGCGCTGCCAGGGAATCCGCCGCCCGAGCGGGGAATGCTTCAGCAAGTTCCGAACTTCGCACGCCGGCGTGTGCTTGACCTTCAGCCGCGGCAGCCGGTGCGGCCGGCCCATCACGGTCGCCCCCCGCGCCAACGCCTGGTCGCGGGCGTGGTCGCGGTACAACACCGGCGGCGGCACTGTCCAGCCCACGAAACTGACCGGGATTTCTGCGACGTAATTCTGCCCCAGTCCCGCCAATTCCCGCAGAAAAGCGGGTTTCCCGCCGTAGCCTTCGTCAAACGTCAGCCACGAAAAACGCACCCCGTTGCCCAGCGCCCGTCGGACCTGTTCCAACGCGATCTTCCACTTCGGGCGATAGACCACGTCGTCCGGGATGCCGGCCGCGCGACGGCGGGTGCGGTCGTTGTGCCAGGTCTCCTCGGGCAAGAACAACTCGCCGTCCAGCAGGGTGTGGAAGTCGCCGGCCGCGTACCCCAGGTGTACGCTGACGACGCAGTTCTCCACCTTGCCCAGGCAGCCGCAGTGCTGCCGCTGAACGCCGGCCGTCTGGTCGCCCTTCTTGGCAAAGCTGGTCTCGTCGATCACGCCGACGCTGTTCGGGCCGGCGTGCCGGGCCGCCACCCGGCGTTGCAGCCGGTCGCGCACGGCCGTCTCGTCCCACTTGAACAGGCTCAGGAACTCCTGCAGCGACCGCGGCGGCACGCCGGCCGCGTCGGCGATCGGCTCGACGCTCTTGCGGTCCAGGTCCGAAAGCTGGCCCCGGACGTACACGTCCAGGTAGCGGCGGGTCGTCCGCCGGCCGAAGCAGCCGTCGAACTCGTGCAGAAACATGGTCAAAACCGGTTTGATCCTCAGAATCGTGGCGGCATCCATGCCAAGAACCTCCTGTGGGCTCGCTCAACCCACAGGAATCTTGATCACGGTCGCCGCCTTTGTCGAGCCCTTGTAGCGTTGTAGTACTAGGCGCGCGCCCGCGGCCGGCGCGGCGGGAGCAGCGCACCCTCGAGCCGGCCGAAGATCATGCGACCGGCGGAGGTCTGCAGTACGCTCGTCACCGTCAGCGTCACGTCCTCATTCAACTTCTCGCGGGTATTTTCCGCCACCACCATCGTGCCGTCTTCGAGGTAGCCGACGCCTTGGCCGAACTCCTCGCCGGGCTTGATGATCTTCACGGTCAGCGTCTCGCCGGGCATGACCACGGGCTTCAGCGCGTTGGCCAGGTCGTTGATGTTGATGACCTCGACGCCGCGGAGCTGCGAAATCTTGTTGAGGTTGTAGTCGTTGGTGACGATGCGGCCGTCGAGCTTCTTGGCGAGCGCGACGAGCTTCTGATCGACGTCGCCGGCTTCTTCGATGCTCGGCAGGCGGGCGTCGGAGATACGAATTTCGACCTTCTCGTTGGTCTGCAGCTTATTCAGCATATCGAGCCCGCGACGCCCGCGATTGCGTTTGAGTTTGTCGGAGCTATCCGCGATGGTCTGCAGCTCCTGCAGCACGAAACGCGGGATGAACAGCGGGGAGTCGATGATGCGTGTATCGCAGATATCGGCAATGCGGCCATCGATAATCACCGACGTGTCCAACAGCAACGGCCGCGTCCCGCGGGTCTGCTTGGTGAACTCGACGTAGGGGATGACGAAGCGCACATCGTCCTTCGTCTGGAGCACGAAGCTGATCGCGAGAAAGCAGCAGATGATGCCCAGCATCAGCTTGATCGGCCCGAGGATGTTGCGGGCCGTTTCCTCCCCCACCATGCCGGCGCCGAACGACTCGATCATGAGATCCATAATGAGCCCGAGCCCGTACGCGAAGACCATGCCGACGACCAGGCCGAGAAACGCGCCCGACAGCGCCGCCAGCGACTTGCGCGTCAGAAACATATCGGTGACGAGTAGAACCACCGTGAAAACCAGGGTCGCGACCGTCAGCAGGAAGCTGTATTGCCCGTAATCCTGCGCGTACTGCCCGATCCCGTGGGCCAGGCCCAACGACGCAGCCAACATCAACGCGACGAACAACCCCCGCAAAACCCAGAGCACCATAAACCACGCCCTTCCTGTACAATCCCGGCCGAATAATCGAATCCTGGCCGCCCGGCCGGTGCCGGCAGCCGCAAGACCCTATGAATCACCTGACGATGCGATCGAACTCCGGATTTTACGCGGTAAACGGTCTGGCACAAGCCTGCCGTCCGAACCCGAGACGCAAGCGGGTCCGTGACACTTCCGGCGGGGCAGTCCATCCGAGCCGCGAGCGCCA
>JAGVEP010000388.1 GCA_020058145.1 Phycisphaerae bacterium
CCCCGCCCCCGATCCTCAGCACCCGCGCCCCGCGCGTCGTGGAGCCCATCCCCCCGCCACGGGAGGAGGAGGCTCCCAAGCCACCGCGCGCCGGCGCCGTTTCCCTCGCCGACCTCCAGGTCCCCGGCGGCATCGAACGTCACAAGTGGAAGGTCATCGTCGTCCACCACTCCGACAGCGCGAAGTCCTCGCCGCAGGGCATGGACTCCTGGCACCGGCAGCGCGGCTGGGAGGGCCTGGGCTACCACTTCGTCATCGGCAATGGCGTCAATTACCCGGACGGCAAACTGTTCGTCGGCCCGCGCTGGCGGCAGCAGAAGACCGGCGCCCACACGAAGGCGTCCGCCGGCCGCTATTTCAGCACGTTTCGCGCCGACAACTTCTTCAACGAGCACGGCGTGGGCATCTGCCTCATCGGGGATTTTGAGCATGGCCGGCCGACCGCGCGACAATTGCAGACCTTGCAGGACCTCATCACCGTGCTCGCCGGCGCGACCGACGCGCGTGTGACCCAGGTCTACGGCCATGGTGAAGTGACGCACAAAACCGCGTGTCCCGGCCGCTTCATGGACATGGGCGCCCTGCGGCGGGCGGTTGCGGCGGCGGCGAATGAAACGCCCGCCACCACACCGATTCGGACGGCTGCGTGGGGGCCTGTGGCGGACACCGCGGCCGCGTGGTGACGACAATCCGGCGGGCGGTGTGGCCACCCTACGTTGGCGCTGCTCACAGAGCAGTGGCACACGGCAAGCGACGCGTCATTTTTGAAACCGCCCTGGAACTACGCGAAAGCGGCCCCGCACAGCACCCCGGCGCCGCGCAAACCGAATGCGGTACCGGGGTGCTGTTGCGGCTACGGCGTTACTGCCCGCCGCTCAGGATCCCTACGAACGGGTTGATGTCGTCGAAATCGACCAGTCCGTCAGCGTTGCAGTCGCCGTAAAGCAGGTAGCACTCCGGGTACGAGGCCTCATACGTCTTGGGGCTGGACAAGGCGAGCACGAACGGGTTGATGTCGTCGAAATCCGCCTGGCCATCGCAGTTCATGTCGCCGCGGTGATCTTCGCACTCGTCGGGTACGCCGTTACTATTGGCGTCCAGGCTAGTGCCCAAGGCGATGTCCACCAAGTCATCGACGTCGTTGCCGTTGCAGTCGACGCCCGATGTCTCCAACTCGACGATCAGCGGATTGAAGCTGCACGGCCCCGTCGTCGCCAGGGTCGCCGTGGTGACCAGGCAGAGCGCGTTGCACGCGTCCGTGTCGTGGCCCACGTAGAGCTTAGCCGGCTGGTTCGGATCGCACCCGGCACACCTCGTCTTCAACTGGAACGCGCCGGTGTTTCCGACTGGGGTAGCCAACAGCGATGAGCCCTGGGGCGGACACGCCGCATTGAGACTCGCGACGAACGCCGCGGCCAGCACCGCGGGGGGGGAGCCGTTCGGCACCCCGGGCACGTTGCAGTTTTCAATGTTGAAGCAGCAGTTTTTGCTGAGTCTCCATTTCCAGTTCGTGCCGTTGGCGTTGCCCACGATCGCGAAGTACAGCGGGGGCGGGCAGTAGCCCCCCGTGGTCGGCGGGCAGGTGGGAGCCGGGGGGACCATGGAGATGTTCAGCTTCCCGCAGCCAGTCAGGCCGGTGTATCCGCCGATGCGGATGGTGTACGTGGTGCCCGCAGCCGCGGTGAATGTGACTCGCGACGACAACCACCCGCACGTGCCGGAGAGGCTGTCGTCATTGCATACGACCAGGCTTCCGGCGGGCGGCGGGCAGACGGTGGACGCGTAGACGGCCAGCACGCTGTCATACGAGCTGCCGCACGTGTCGATCGTAGCGCTCCCACTGCACGGGGCCGTCCACTTGAACCAGATGTCGTTCGCCAGATTGCCGCACGGAATTCCGACGCCGTCGGTTGTGGCGAGGCAGTTGGAAAACACAATCGGCATCGGTGTTACCGGGGTCACGACGATCGCGGCGGAGCACGCGTTGTTGGGCGGCGGCTGCGTCGCCTGCGAGATGTTCAGTTGAAAGTTCCCCGACGCACTGACGTAGCCGGAGACCCGGATGATGTAGCGCTGACACGGAACCGGGTTGAATGTCACGATCGATTGAAGGGTCCCGGCGCACGGACCATAGCCGGCATCGTCGTTGCAGATGATCGTGTAGTTGGAAGTGCTGTCCGGACACGCCGAGTGGACCGACAGCACCGTGTCGTATGGACCGCCGGAACAGGGTGCCGAGCCACAGGTGTTGATCGTGACCGGACCGTAGTAGCAGGTGGAGAAACTGTAGTAGACGTCGGGTGCGTTGTGCGACCAGCCGCAGATGCCGGGCAAAAGCGGCGTCGGCGTGGCGCCGAAGGTCGTACCCGAGTAGGTTCCAGGGATGCCGATCGGCGTCACCGACGCGCAGTTGTTGTTGGCTGGCGCGCCGGGCGTGCAGCCGATGGTGAGCTGCCCGGAGCCGAAGGACCCGGTGGTGTTGCCGCCGACGCGAATCAGATACACCGTGTTTTGCGCGCCGTAGAAGCTCACCGACGATGACGTGCCGGAACACAGCGGACCGTTGTCGTCGTTGCAGGCGACCTGACAGAGATTGCTGCAGGGCCCGGTATACACGGCCAAGGCGGTGTTGTAGAACGACCCGCACAATCCGATGTCGATCGTCCCGGTGCATGTAGCGGCGTACCGGAACCAAATGTCATGCTGAATGGGACACCCCGCTGGTCCGACCGCGGTCGCGCCGCAAGTCGAAAAGGGCGTAACACCGTTCGTCACGCTCAGCGGCGCGGTGCACGGGTCGTTGGAAGGCGGGGCGGCTGGAGCTTGGGTCAGTCGGACGGTGAAGGCGCCGGTGGGAGCGAGCGTCGCGACCCGAATGTAGTACGTCTGGTTCGGGGTCGGCGCGAACGTCACTTCCGACTGCAGCGTGCCGAAACATGGGCTGCCCGGGAACGCGTCGTCGTTGCAGGTCACCTCGTTCGCGGGCGTTCCGACGCAGGCGGTGTGAATCGAAAGCACAGTATCTGTCCCAGGCGGGCTCAAGCAGGTGTCCACGGTAATGGGTTGCGGACACGTCGGCGTGAAACAATACCAAACGTCGTTCGTGCCCCCACACGTGGACACGCCGTCCGTGGTTGCCCCGACGGTGGTCCCCGGCAGAGGCGCGCCTGGATTCAGCGTGGTGCAGTTTCCACACGAGTCGTTGCTCGGCGTGCCACCCACCGTGATCGTCGCGGTGCAGGGGCCCACCGGGAGCGCAGGGCCGAACACCGGGCAGTAGATATTGAATGCCCAGTAGGACCATGAAATAATCCCGTACGCCGAGCCAGAGTACGTGAAGGTGTACGTGGTTCCCGGCAGCGCACCCGCCGGGACGGTGAAGTCGAAGCGGTAGATATCCTGGGCGCTGTTGTTCAACGGGCAACCGCCGAAAATGGAGCCGGGGCCGCCTGCGTTGCACGTGCGGGCGCACATCTGGCCCACGATTTGCAGCGGGGGGGTGAGTTGGACAACACCGAGACTGCCCGTGTTGGCGCCGAAGTAGCCGATGTTGGCCTGCGCGCTGATCACGGAGACCGGCAGGTTGACCGCGGCAGCGCCCGCGGTGAAGTTACCGCCCATGGCGCCGATGCCATACCACGGGCACGGGTAGTTGGTGGGCGTCACGCCGCCGCGGAGTAAGAGCGTGGTGGTTTGACCGGCGAGCGGGTTCGGGTTGGACACTAACAGGTCGCAACAGGCTTGAAATGTGCAGGGCGGGGGGCCGAAACTCAATAGGCATCCGATCAAGGGCGGGTCCGCAATACTTGCTCCGCCGATGTGACGCATCGCGATTTCCGCGCCGCCGAGGCTCTTCAACTCCATCCAGAACGTGTCTCCCGCGACTCCGGTGATACGCACGGCCCCGAGGAGGAACTCGTTTGATCCCTGGAGGTAGAGGTCACTATTGCTGTTTCCGGGAGCCAGGAACTCGACCCCGCGCGCGGTGACCGCAGCGAGGTGGTCGTCGAGGGCCAGGCCGCCCGGCGCGTCCCAGCGTCGGTAGGCCCCGGAACCGGCCTTGTTCTGACGGTATGCCACGCTAATTGAGTGCGTCGCCGTGCCCATGAATTGCAGACCCAGGTTATAGAGCTGCGTATCGGACGGCATGGTCGGCGTCTCGACGAACCTGCCCCAGCAGAACAGGTCATATGTTCCGGGTGGAAGCTGCGTTATGTAGGTCGGGGCCTGGAGGTACGGCAGGAAGTCCGTCTGCGCGGTGCTGAACACCAAGGACGGGTTCGACACGCCGGTGGTGGACCAGCACAACTCAATCTCGGCTTGCGCGGCACCCACCAAACCGCACACAACTACTAGAACCAAAGCCCTGTTCATGATCTGTTCCTTCTGACTACAGTGGCTGGCGTGGCCCGCAGGGTCCCGCGACGGACCGGGCCCGCACACGCCACCCGACACTTCCCAGTTGACTTTGCCCGGCTACGCCGCCGGACCGCAGTCGGCTATTGTCACGCATCAATCGGTTCAACCCTGGTTGTTGCGGCTATCCCACACCACCAGGAACAAAAAAGGGGTACGTGCCGGAACACCCTGAGGCGTTCGAACACGTCGGCATACTCGGCAACGGACCGCTCGCAGCATGCAAGCTGCCCTTTGATAAGTGAGCCGAAGACTCTGGGCCCGAAATTCTGCTTAGACTCGGCCGAACTCCGGGATTATAGCGCAGCCCTGCCCGGAAGGTGAGAAAATTGTCGCGCCGCGATCCACGCGGCTCGCCATCCTGGCGGGGAACCCGCGAAGCCGGCTGTCAAAAACCGCGTTTCCAAGTCACGCGGGGGGTTCGAGTCACGGAGATACCCACCAGTCGCCCTCAAGAAAAAAAGGTTCAAACGGGGGAAAGGACTTCCGCTCGCAGCGGTCCGGGGACGAGGTGCGGGAAAAGCGCGGCGAAGCGCCGTCCGTCGAGCGACAAATCCGCCGGACGGGGCTCCGTGGCGGCCAGCGCGAGCCGCGAGATCTGCACGAGCTGCGGGTGCTCGAGGCCGAGCAGCCGGGCACACTCCGCAACCAGTTCATAGCGCGAAAGACGCTGCGGACCAGCCAGGTGAATCAACCCCGTCAGGTCACTACGCGTTAAACCCATGACTGCGCGGGCGGCGTCCGCGAGCCATACGGGTGTGCGGAATTCGTCCGTGAACAGCCGCAGCGGCTGACCACTGCGCAAGGCGGCAAGCTGACTCGTGAATGTCGTTTCCCGGCCGTTGCGGGGCAGGCCGTACAAGAGCGGCATGCGCACGACGAGTGTGTGCGCCAGACCCACGAGCGTCCGCTCGGCGGCGACCTTCGTGCGACCGTAATGGCTCAGCGGGTGCGGCTCGTCGGTTTCGGAATACGGGGCGTGCTCGCCGTCGAACACCATGTCGGTGGATGAGAACACCAGGCGGGCACCGATGGCGTCCGAGGCCTCGGCCAGCACCCGCGTCGCACCGGTGTTGATCTGCTCGGCGTCGGCGGGGCGGCTGTGACAGGCGCCCACAGCCGTCAGCGCGCCAAGGTGTACCACGTGCGTCGGTCGAAACGCGGCGACACACGCACGCAGCGCCTCGTGGTCGGCCAGATCGACACGCTGGGCGGAGACCCCCGGCGTACCTGCGTCCTGGCGGCCGGTCAGCGCGAAAACCGCCGGGTGGGCGTCGTCGCCGGCCAGCAGCCGGACGACGTGACTGCCCAGTTGACCGGAAGCACCGGTAATCAACCAGCGTTCGGCGGGCATGGCGGACTCGTGACGAGGTTGAACAGGCCGCGGAGATCGTCGAATTCGTAATCCGGCTCGTGGTTGCCGATGTCGTGGATGCGGTGCGCCCGGTTGACCCAGCCGGTGCGAATTCCGACGGCGCGGGCTCCGCCGACATCGCTGTGGAGCGAGTCGCCGACGTGGACGAGACGCTCGCGGCGCCAGCCGGTCTGCTCGAGCGCGACTTCAAACACATGCGGGTGCGGTTTGTACGAGCGGGCGTCCTGCGAGGTCACGACGCCGGCGACGCGAATACCGTTTCGCCGGAGCGCGAGGTCAATATCCACCCGATCCGCGTTCGACACGATGCAGATCGGCAGCGGAAACGCGGCGAGAAAGTTGGGGACTTCCGGTTGCAGCGGTGGATCCTGCCAGTAGTCGGCGAGCCGCGCGACGTGCGGATACGGGTCGATAGCGACGCCAAACTCGGTCATCGTTTGGCGGAGTGTGCGGGCTTCCAGCTCCAGGAGCGTCACGAAGTCGTCGCCATTGGCCGAGTCCATCGCGGTGAAAAAGCGTTCTCCCCAGATGATCGCGAGCTGGCCGGCGGTGAGTTGCAGGTGCGTCTGGGCGACGATGTCCGCGCAGACCGTCTCGACGGCGGCGCGGTCGCCCGTCGTGAGCGTGCCGTACATATCCAAAAAGACGCCGTCAAGTTGCACTACTGCATCAAGTCCTTGCGTTTGAAGATGTAAATGGTGCCGAACTTCGGGACGGCCTCGGCCAGTGTGTCATGCTCGTCGAGCCACGGGCCGGGCGTGAAGTCGGACTTCCGCCCGCGGCGGTCGGGGACGTAGCTGGCGGTTTTCGAGGAGGTCATCGTGACCGGTAAGGTTAGCCGGTCGCGACGCGCGTGTTAAGCGGGCGTTTTCGTCACGGCCCGCCCAGCCCACCCCGCGCACGAGGCGCAAAAAAAACGCCCGAGCGGGGGGCCGACAAGCCGGGGGGAAACTTGTGCGTGCCGCGCGCCGCTCGGACAACAAGAGTATACAATGTCCGCGCCGAAATTCCAGCCCCGGTTTCAAGTTGTATTTTTTCAACCGACAAAAACCGACAGGACGCTGATCGGCGGGTTCGAGCCGCAGGTAATCCAGCCCGAACATGTACTTCGGGACGGCCTGCCCATTGGCGCCGACGATCTCGACCGCCCGCAGCCCGAAAACGCCGAGCGTGGCCTCGGCGGCGGCTATCACGCCACTGTTACAGAGGTCGAGGGGCTCGGTTACGGGCTGGCCGTTGATCGTCAACCGGACGATGCCATAATCCGTCGCGTTGACAAATCGGCCGAGGACACGGTATCTGCCGGCGGCGGCGACGGGGAATGACAGGATGAGCGTGTCGCCCGGGCGACCGTCTCGCCACCATAAGTGTTTTTCGTTGCTACAGTTGTCGATTTCCTGCGGTTCAACTGTTCCTGTTTTCGCGACGATCTGCAGCGCCTCGCCCTCGGCTGCACCGGGTACGCGGGGTGTGACGTATGCGGGCAGGACCACGACTGCGAGGTCTGCGGGATTCGGAAACTGGCGGTTATCGGTCGCGCCAAGTCGTGCGTACCAGTACGTCATCACGGAGAACTCGGGCAACCGACCTTCCCACCAGTGCCATATCTCCATGTCGAAGCGGAAGTTGCGCGCAAACGGAATCCGGTCGAGGACGTGCCAGCGATTGATGGCTGTCCGCCCGTAGTTGCCCGGACCGTCGCACTGCGTCTGATTGTGGTACGCGTGTGTGAAGGGCTCGGGCCAGCACCAGGCGTAGCCGAAGTAGTCCTCGGTGCCGGTGCCGAAGTGGCTCGGGAGTTTCTCGCCGTCGACGTAGACCTTCTCGTCACCTTCACCCCACCACGCTTTGACCGGATTGGCGATCGTGAACGCGGACCCCACGTAGACACCCTGTCCCTGAATGGTCACGTAATTCCAATCAGTGAGTGGCCGCGCTGGGTAATCACGCCCCACGGCCCAGCCGGCGTGGGAGTTCATCGAGCGCTCGCTCCATGCGTAGGGCTGGTCCACGAGCGTTAACCACACGCCTGCGGGTGCGGGACCGACGTTTCGGATCGTAATCCTGGCGGCGTCGCGGTACGGCATGACCCAGTTGCACCACAGCGTGCCGTCGGCGTCGATCCCGAGTGGCAGGGAGGCGTATGGGCGGGTTCCAGGACCAGCCCCGAAGAAATCGCCGAGGGGGCAGGCGACGGTTTTGTGCCCGTCGAAATCGATGCTGAGCAGCAGCCCGCGCAGGGCGCGGGCCACGTCGCTGGCTTCGATGCGGTCGGCGTTCGAGCACAACGCGGGCCGTTACTGGGAGGAAGCTCGCCGCGTGAATTTCGGCCCCGCGGGCGGGGAATGGGAGCCGCGGACGGTCGCCGCCGAGGAATTGCGCTCCGCGTCCGTTGAGGAAACCCTGCGGAAGTAGCGGCCGGGCTCCGTACCGGCCGTCCGAGTGGTAGCGGCCGGGCTCCGTACCGGCCGTCCGAGTGGTAGCGGCCGGGCTCCGGGATGGAGGAAGGCAGTCGTGTAGCAGGAAATCTCCCGAGCCCCCGCGGGGCGAAAGAAGGCCGCGCCCGCATGACGCTTGTGCACCTTCGCCGGCCGGCTCCCCAAAACCGCGTTTCTTGGCGCTGCGC
>JAGVEP010000005.1 GCA_020058145.1 Phycisphaerae bacterium
CTCAGCAGGCGTCGTTTACGTTCGCGGTCAGGATGCCCGCGCCGCCCCTGCGTGCTGTGCCGCGTGCCGCCGCCGATGGTCAGGCCGATTGACGGGCGAGGACGCCCGTCCCACCCTTCGGGTTGCCGGTTGCCGCCCGTCCGGTCGAAGCGCAGAATATCGCTTTGTGAGAGGCAACCACATGAGTTGGCGACGCTACCACGATTTCGGCTACTCTGATTTCTTCCCCCGCTCGACGCCGCGCCAGGCCAAGGGCGGCATCAAGGCCCAGTCGAAGCGCGGCACGTTCGGCGAAAGCTGGTGGGCGAAGCGCTGGATCGCCGTGCTGGAGAGTTTCCAGATCGGCGCCCGGCTGGGCCGCGGGCGCTCGTACGCGCGGCGCGGTCAGGTCCTGTCGATCGACATTCAGACGGGCGAGGTCAAGGCCAAGGTGCAGGGCTCACGCCCGACGCCGTACGGCATCACGATCAAGCTCAAGCCGATCCCGACGGCGGGCTGGAAGAAGCTGGCCGACGCGCTCGGGCAGCAGGCGGTCTTCGCGGCGAAACTGCTGGCCGGCGAGATGCCGCAGGACATTGAGCAAGCCTTCAAGGCCGCCGGGTTGTCGCTTTTCCCCGAGAAACTCAAGGACCTGGCAACGGACTGTTCCTGCCCGGACTGGTCCAACCCGTGCAAGCACATCGCCGCGGTGTATTACCTGCTCGGCGAGGAGTTTGATCGCGACCCGTTCCTGATCTTCAAGCTGCGCGGCATGACGCGAGAGGGACTGGTGGGACTGCTGGGTGCGAGCCCCGCGCTGCTGGAAGCTGACGAGCCTCCCACGCAGCCGGGCTGCGACACAGTGGGGCCGGCATCCTGCCTGCCAGCGAAGCGGGTAGGGCAGGCATCCTGCCTGCCAGCGAAGCGGGTGGGGCAGGCATCCTGCCTGCCAGCGAAGCGCCGTCGCCGAACCGCCACGCCCGAACAGCCCGTCCAGGTTAACGGACAGACGCTCGAACCAGAGGCGGCGACGGCCGCTTGTGCAGCGTTTTCGCCCACGGACCGGCGGGACGCCGATGCTCCCCTGGAGGTCGCCGCTTTCTGGAACGGTGGCAGCCTGCCGGGCGAGTTCTTCGGCGCCGTCCGCGCCCCGGCGTTGCCGGCGGCGCTGCCCAAACGACTGGGGAGTTTCCCCTTCTGGCGGGCCGCGGAGCGCTTCCTGGACGCGCTTGAACCAGTCTATCAGGACGCATCCGCTGTTGGCCTGGATGTCTTCCTTGGCCAAACAGTGGTCCTGAACCAGCGGTAGCGGCCGTGCGGACGCATCCCGTCGAGCGGCATCAGCGGAGGTCGAACCGTCATGCGTAAGAAGAGACCGTGCGCCGCGACTCCACAGCCGGTCGCAATCGCCGAAACAACCCGCGGGCGACTCAACGCCATGCTGCGCGAATCGCCTGAGCATTCGGCCGCTGCAGCGACGGCTCACTTGGCGGTTGACGCCTTATTTGCGAACTTGTGAGATTTCGCAAATAAGAAACAGCGCTGTTTGCGGGCCCGCAAACAGCCGCAGTAACACGATGGCAAAGCTGCCCGGACGCTTCATCCGTTGTCCCGGCGGGTATTCGGCTTTCCTGCCTGACCCGCAACCACCCGCGTTGGTCTGGTCGCCAAAGCTCGTGCGCGCCCTCTCCGATGCCGACTGACTGATCGGCCGGCTCGCGGGCGAAGGTGCTCGCCGTCCAAACCTCCACATACTTATTCGTCTTTTCGTTCGCCGCGAAGCTATGCTCTCAAGCCGGATCGAAGGCACGCAGGCCACCCTGGGCGAGTTGCTGGCGGCAGAGGCGGGGGCGGTCGTCGAACGCAGTCCCGCAGATCTACGGGAGGTCGCCAACTACGTCGCGGCTCTGGAGCACGGCGTCAAACGCCTTAGAGCGCTGCCGCTGTCGCTGCGTATGGTCCGTGAGCTGCACGCGAAGCTGATGAAGGGGGCGCGGGGCGGTCAGGTTCGTCCGCAGCAGGTAGCAGCCTTCCGACAAGCGCCGACCACTCCTTCCAACGCTCGTCGCGCGTCCAGGCGATCGATAATCGCGCTTTGCCCGTTGGCTCAGGGTTCAGCGCGATCTGCGCCGGATTCCAAACAAACAGGACATTCCAGCCGTAAACACTGGCGTTCGACCGAAGGTGCGATAACCAGACGCGACGAATCTGAGAAAAGGGGGAGCGCGCAGGGCCAAACGCCGTATACTGCAAGGAACGGACGGGAAAACGACGGGAAAACGGGACAGGTTCGATAAATCGGTTGTCCCGTTTCAAAACTGGAAGGAGGATCGAACGATGCGCGGTTCACTATCCGCCGAACGAAATCCACAGCCGATTTGCGTAGGGTGGGCCTTGCCCACCTGTCCGGCCGCTCGCGCAGCCAAGTGGTGGGCGATGCCCAGCCTAAATAACATCGCGCGAGTACGCGCCGACGAACGAGCCGCGAGCGCAAGCGACCGGCCCGCCGCCGGGCCGCAGACCC
>JAGVEP010000238.1 GCA_020058145.1 Phycisphaerae bacterium
GTCCTCCTCGAAGCGTGCCGCCGGCGCGCCGATGGCACGAATCACCCGCGCGTCGAGGTCGGCGCGCCCGCCGACGTAATCGACGACCTGCATCGCCAGCGGGTCGAGGAACATCCCGTTGACGGTGAAATCACGTCGGCGGGCGTCGTGCTCGGCGTCGGTGAGCGTGACACTTACGGGCCGGCGACCGTCGAGGTACGGGCCGTCGACCCGGAACGTCGCCACTTCGACCCAGCGGCGGCGTTTCTTCACCAGCACCACCCCGAACTGCACGCCGACGTGGCGGGCCGCCGGGAAAAGTCCGCAGACGCGTTCCGGCGGTGCGTCCGTCGCCACGTCGTAGTCATGCGGATCGCCCCCCAGCAGCAGATCACGCACGCAGCCGCCGGCAAGCACAGCCTGGTGTCCGGCGTCCACGAGCTGGCGCACGACGGCGACCGCCGGAGCGGCGTCGGGGGGCAAGGGAACGGTGAGTGAAACGCGGTCACACATCTTGCACGCCGTCTAACTCCACAGCGTTGCTGGGCGGCATCCACAGGTACGCAGGCACGCAGGCACGTCGGGGCGGAGTCCGCCCTACTTACGCTCCCGCCGCAATACATGTTCGTACAGCACCAGAAGCTCGCGGGCGTGTCGCGCCATCGAAAGCTGGGCACGCAGCCGCGGCGCGTCGACCCGGCAGGCGTCGCGGACCGGCCGCTGCAACGCCAACTCGATCCCCGCGGCCAGAGCACGAATGTCGCTCGGTTCGTCGATCACGACGCCGTGGCGGCCGGTTTCCATGACTTCCGCCGCGCCGTTGTAGCGTGTCGTAACCACCGGCAGACCTAATGACAAGGCTTCGAGCACCACGCGGCTGCACGGATCGTACCACGTCGGGTGCGCCAGCACGTCGGCGGCCGCGTACCACGCGGCGACAGGTGTCTCGGTCCCGACGAAACGCACGCGGGAAGTGAGCCCCAAGCGGTTTGTCTGGCGCTGGTACGGCCGCGGGTCGTCCCGTCCCGCCACCACGAGACCCCATGCGGTTTTCGCGGTTGCAGCAGCGCAGAGCAGCTCGCGCAGACCCTTCAGCTTGAAATTGTGCGCAACGAAAAGGACCAGGGGCAGCGTCTGGAGCCAACCCAAGCCCGAGCGCACGGTCGCGCGGCTGGCGACATCCAGCGGGGCCACGTCCACGCCATTGAACACCACACGCACACGCTCGGCAGGAAAACCGAGCTCGACGACCTGCCGCTGCACGTAGTCTGACAGCGCGGCAACGTAAACGCCCGCGCGGCGCGCGCTCAGCAGGGCGCGCTCCAGCCGGAACAAGAACCGCTGGCGGACATTGAAACGGCGGCCAAGGCGTTTCAGCTCCCGCAGCCACGCGGGGTTCATCGCCGTGCTACGCGCGATGGTCTCGGTGTACGTCCCGCCGCGCGGCTGGTACACATTCGCCGCCAGGCAGGGTGTGACCGCGTGCACGATGTCGAAACGCTCGTCCCGGCAGATGCGATTCACGGCCTGGACAAACCGATACGTGCGCCAGGACCGAGACCGGCTGGACACAGCCACGGGCCGGAAAGTGACTTCTTCCACGGACTGGCTGTGCGTCCGGCTCTGCTCAGCTTGGCCCCGCGGGGCGCGATGGATCAGGGTGACGTCGAGCCCCAAGAGCGCCAGGTGCCGAGCCATTTCGAGCGTCGACGTCTCCGCGCCGCCACGGCGAAGATCGACTTCCTCCTGAATAATGGCGATTCTCACGAGGTTGGAGTCCTGGCTGTCGCGCAAGGCGCGGCGGCAGTCGCGGCGCCCTGCCGGCCGGCGTGCCCGCGTGCCTGCGTGTCTATTCCCCCCCCCTCCTGGCGCTCGCTCCGCCGCAGAATCCGGTCGCTTTTCCGGACGATCCGCCGTGCGTACCAGCGGAGCCGCACAGCCCGCGGCTCCAGGCCCAGGTAGGTGAGCAGGAAGCGTAGCCGGTCGCTGCACGTGGCGCCGATTTGCCGCGCCGACACGTCCAGTTGCGACAGGTCCTTGAGCAGCCAGCGCATCCGAAACAGGCGCGGCCGATGCGTCCGCGCCAAGTCGATCAACGTGAAGCGTGGTGGACGGGTGGCCGCGGGATCCAGATCGGCGAAAATATGGCACAAGTAGAGGTCGCGATGACACAGCCCGGTCTGATGAAACGCGGAGACGAAACGGGCCAGGCGCCGGACCAGGTCGTGCCGTGCGGGACCTTGAGTGATCGGTGTCCGCGCCGCGCACAGGCTCCGCCAAACGCGATCCAAGGCGTCGCCCCCCGCGGGCTCGAATAGAACGGCGCTGCGCCGCTCGAACGCCGTGCGCATTTCCTCAACCACTGCGATGGCCCGGACTGCGGGCAAGTTCTGCCGGGTCAATTCCGCGGATTGCTGAAACTCCCACCACGCCCGGCTGTGTCGCATCGCCTGTCGCCGCACGCGGTCGAGTTGCTCGCAAAGCGGCGTAGCGAGGTAGCGCTTGACGTACAGAGTGGTCTGGCTGTCCAGCTCCCACCGCCACCGTTCGCGGCCGCCCAGCCCCGGCTTGACCAGGGCCTGCCAGTGTCCCGACAGTCCCTGTTCCTCTGGCGGACCGTCCAACAAGCGCTTGAGATCGGCCAGCCCGGCGTGCGCCAGCCGTTCCTGCCAGTCGGCCGCCACCGCGGCGCCGAGGCTCACAGGGCCGGCCCCGTTGCGACCGGCGTGGCCCACTCGGTCGCCCGCTGAGCCTCCAGTTCCAACTGCCGGTTCCATTCCTCGAACAGGACGTTCAAGCGGATGCGGCGGTCTTCGTGCTTCCGCCACGTCCGCGCCAGCGACTCAATTTGGTGCCATTGCGCTTTGAGCGTCCGAGTCAAGCGCGTCACGCTCAGGTAGTGACGGAAGAACCGCAGCCGCTCGGCCCGCGACGTGAACGGCTGGGCGGACACCGTGACCTGCGCCAGCTCGCGCACCCACCAGGCTCCGACGGGCGTCAACCGCTCCCACGAACGCAAGGGCTGGGGATCGAGAAAGAAAAGCTCCGGCGTACCGTCGGGCCCCGCGCGGATGAGTATGTTTCTCCAGAACAGGTTGCCGTGGGAACAGCCGGCGGTGTGCATGTACGCCAATTGGCCGGCCAGGGCTTGGAGCAGGGCCTCGCGCTGCGCCGGCGACCGCTGCCGCCGCCCGTCGCGCACCTCCACGGCGAGCGTGGTCAGGTTCACGGCGTCGGGCACCTCTTCGGTGATCAGAAAGCACGCCGCCAGGAAATGCCCCACACGGCGCTCGCCATGGGCCACGGGCCGCACCGCCGGCACGCCGACCGAGCGCAGCGCATCGAGCGCCAGGTACTCCGCTTGCCCGCGGTGCATGCCGAAAAAAGTGCCGCGAAACGTGCCGCGCAGCCGTTTGCGCCACGTCGGAAACCGGTAGCGCTTGACGAAAAAGCCCGGCGTACCGTCCAGGCCGGGGACGAACAGCGAGTCCGTCGTCCGGCTCCACGCGGCGATGCGCCCCTCGATCCGCGCGAGTACCCTGCCAACCGAGTCGAGCCCGCAGGCTCGTAGCCGCTCGCGGTACGCAGGATCGATGCGGATATGCTCCGTGCAGAACACTCGCTCAGCCTCCGCTGGCCACGCGCCGTGCCAAAAGCGTGCCCACGGCCTGCATCACCATATCCGTCGTCAGCCCGGTCATGCAACGGTGGTCCAGTGGGCAGATGGGCAATTGGCACAGTCCGCACTCGACCGGAATTTGCAGCTTGATCTCGCCCGCGTAGTCGGTGTCCGTCCATTCCTGGTGCGTCGGGCCAAAAATCGTCACGGTCGGGATGTCGAAGGCGTGGCCGTAGTGCCGCGGACCCGTGTCATTGCACACCAGCAGGGCCGCACCGCGGGCCAGCACCTTCAGCGAACCCAGCGTCGTGCCTGGATTGGTGCAGCAGACGGCTCCGCCCGGCGTCTGATCCGCGATCGCCCGCATCAGCGGCGCTTCGTGCGGCGCACCGACCAGCACCGGTCGAAAACCGCTTTCTTCCCGCAGCCGCCGACAAACCTCGGCAAATCGCGCCGGCAGCCAGCACTTGGAGGCCCCGAAGGCGGCCCCGGGGTTAACCAGCGCATATGGCCGGCCGTCGTCCAGCCCGTAGTGCCGCAGCAACTCCTGCCCGGCCTGTTCCTGCGCCGGCGTGATCCCCAGCCGCAGCTTGCGGTCGGTTACCGGGCAGCCCAGGTGCTCCGCCAGCGCAGCGTAGTAAGGCAGCACCGGCGTGGGGACAAACTCGCCGTCCTTCTTGCGGGGATACAGCCGGTCGGTGAGCAGCCAGCCCCGGCCATCGCGGGCATAACCGACCCGGCGGCGGATGCCGGCGCGCCAGACAAGCAGCGCTGCGCGAAAAGAATTCGTCAGCAGCAACGCGGCGTCGGGTCGGGTCGCACGCAGCGCACGCAGCAGCCCGCGCTGCGTTGCGCGGAGTAGCGTCGGACCTCCGAGTCCGACGGGTAGCGTCGGACCTCCGAGTCCGACGGGTAGCGTCGGACCTCCGCGTCCGACGGGTAGCGCCGGACCTCCGAGTCCGACGGGTAGCGTCGGACCTCCGAGTCCGACGGGTAGCGTCGGACCTCCGAGTCCGACGGGCCAGTACAGGTCCGCGTCGTGCCACCCGCCGCCGTCGACCAGTTCCGCCACGTAGCGGCGCATGAGGAAGGTGATCTGCGCATCGTGGAAGTGGTCGCGCAGCGCCGCGAGCACCGGCGTGGCGAGAACCACGTCACCCACCCAATTGGGTAACACGACGAGCAGATGTCCCAGCGTGCTTTCGGCATTTTCCGGCCGCATGTTCGCGCAGTGTACCGAAGCGGCGTGAACGTTGAAATGCGGGGCCCCCGGCCTCAGCCGATCGGGTGCGTGACACTTTAGGCGGCCTGTCCGAGCCGGGAGCGCGAGCGACCGGTCCAAAACGAGCCGGGAGCGCGAGCGACCGGTCCAAAACGAGCCGGGAGCGCGAGCGACCGGTCCAAAACGA
>JAGVEP010000223.1 GCA_020058145.1 Phycisphaerae bacterium
CCGAAAAAGCGCAGTAGGCCACGCGGGGCGTTGACGTCCATGCCAAAGCTCCTTCCGAAAGGGACGGGGTGTGTCCCTGCGCGGCCCACGCAGTACGATGGAGAACTACTTACCCCCTTCCCGGCGCCAGCGCAAGCATAACATTAACCTAACATCAAGAATCCAGCCCGGAGAATGCGATGGCCCTGGCCCTTCGGGCTCCCGTCTTGGTCGCCCGCAGCCCCCCACGGTCGGCCTTGTATCCGCTTTCTGTTCGTCGGGTCCGAGCTTTGGGCTGTGTTTCGCGGGCGGGGACGCCCACGCTACCCTCAGATTCCGCCTCGCGACGGACGCCCTGGCCTGCCCTGGCGGTTCCGGTCAGCACGGCCCGCAGAGGACTTGCACCTCCTGCACGCAGCGCATGCCTGGCAAACAAAAAGAGGACCGACCACCGGTGGCCGGTCCTCAAACTGCTTTGCGCGTCCCATTGCGCTACAAACCTTTCGGCTCCCTTGAAAGGCAAGCAGGCTTAGGACACCAATTCATAGGTGGCGCGGCATGATGAAGTCCAGGTCCGATTACCAGGGATTTTTCTTCCCGGCCGAGCTGTACACGGCTTCTTATTTCGCAACCCTTTATTAGAACAGACGTTGTGGAGATAGCGCAATTCCTGCGTTGGTCTAAGATATTTCTCTGCGCTCTGTCACAGTCCCATAATAAACGCTGGAGATTTGGTCCCATAACGACTGCCGAACGCCTCGGCGAGGGCGTGAGTTTGCCTCGACGTGAATCGCAATCGGGCACCACTCGCTGCGACGCTCGCCGGAACGATGACGCGCGGCCTCGTTCGGAGCCGCCTCCGGTCTTGTAGGGTGCAGTCCAAAACTGTGGTCGCCGCCCCGCGCGGCGAGCCGCCTGTCCGAGCCCCACGCGCCAGCGTGGGGTTTTCCCCGGAGCGCGCTGCGCGGACCACAGGCTCGCGCCTGAGGCTCGGACGGCGAGCTTTCCGCCACAGTTTTGGACTACACCCGGTCTGTAAGGCCTTGTACGGGCCGGCTCCAGAGGCGGGCGCGCTCCGCTATACTCCCTGATTCGCTCGGCCTTGGGCGGCCGGCGGGCCCGCATGAAAAGGACACTCTCGATGAGCAAAGCGATTCTTACGAGCGCCACAGTTCTCGCGGCTTTGTCGCTGTCAGCCTGGCTCCCGGCCGATCAGCCGCTGCCAACCGACCGACGCTTAAAGACCGGGCAGTTAGCCAACGGGGTGAAGTGGATCTATCGGCAGCACGGGAATCCGGAGGGAAAAATGGCGCTGTTGCTCCATGTGCGAACCGGTTCGCTGAACGAAGTCGAGGAAGAACGCGGCCTGGCACACTTCCTCGAACACATGGCCTTCAACGGCTCTGAGCATTTCCCGCCGGGGACGCTCGTGCCCTACTTCGAGAGCATCGGCATGGAGTTCGGCAACGATCTGAACGCTTTCACGAGCTTCGACCAGACGGTCTATATGCTGTTCCTGCCTGACACCACCGTGCCCCAAGTGGAAAAAGCGCTCACCGTTCTGAGCGACTATGCCTTTCGGCTCTCGCTCGCGCCGCCGGAGATCGAAAAGGAGCGCGGCGTCATACTCTCCGAACGCCGGGATCGGATGGGCCTGCAGGAGCGGCTGCGGGACCAACTCTTCGAGAAGCTGTTTCCAGGTTCGCGACTCGCGGAGCGCCTGCCGATCGGCTTGGAGGCGGTCATCAGCGGCGCGCCGCGGCCGGTCATCGAGCGCTACTACCACACCTGGTATCGCCCCGACCGCATGACCTTGCTGCTGGTCGGCGACGCACCGGCGGACGCCTATGTACCGCTGGTCGAGAAGTCGTTTGGCCAGGCCAAAGCGTCGGGCGAGGCCAAGCCGGCGGCTCACGCCGACATCAAGCCGTTCACGCAGGTGCGTGCGCTGGTGGTGTCAGATCCGGAGTACGCGCAGGGCGACATTGACCTGTACAACCTCTCTTCGGCCCGCCCGCGCGTCACGACGCTCGAACAGGCCCGCGTGGAATTGGTGGAACGCGTCGGCAAGTGGATCATCGAACGCCGGTTTTCCGAGCAGATCAAGAGCGGCGCGGCGTGCTATCGCAACGCGAACACGACGGTGCTCAACCTGCTGGGTGATGCCACTCTCGTGAACGCTTCTGTGTCGGGCGAGCCGAAGGACTGGGAGCAGATGCTGGCGGCGCTCGTCACGGAATTGAATCGGGCGCGTGAGTTCGGCTTCCTGGCCGGCGAGTTTGCGCTGTGCAAGAAAGAGCTGGTGTCCGAGGCCGAGGACGCCGTGCGAAAAGAAGCGACCCGGGCCGCGCGCGGCGTGCTGCTGGAGATGGCCGAGAAGGTGAACGAAAGCGAGCCGATCCTCGCGGCCCTCCAACAGCTTGAGGTGCTGCAACAGCTCTTGCCCACGATCCGGTTGGAGGAAGTCACGGCGGCGTTCGCGGCGAACTATCGGCCGGAGGGGCGGGCGTATGTTGTGACGCTGCCTAAGAAAGACGACGTCAAGCTGCCAACCGAGGACGAGGTGCTCGCAGCGGCACAAGCGGCGAGCGCGCGCCAGCTCGAACCGCCGCACGATGTCAAGGCCGCGACGGATCTGCTGCCGCAGCTACCCAAGCCGGGCAAACTGGCCGAAGCGACCAAGGACGAGGACCTCGGTATCACGAGTGGGTGGCTCGAGAATGGCGTGCGGATACACCACCGCTATATGGAGGACAAGCAGGACCTCGTGATACTCACCATCGCCCTCGCCGGCGGGGAGATCGAAGAGACGGCGGACAACGCCGGCGTAACCAGGCTGACCGGCATGATCGTGTCCCAACCGGCGACGAGCCGGCTGAGCTCGACCGACCTCGAAGACATCATGACCGGCAAGAACATCCAGTTCGGCGGCGGCGGCGAGAGCGACGCGTGCATCCTGAAGCTGGAAGGCTCGCCCAAGGACCTCGAGATCGGCCTGCAACTGACCTACGCCGTGCTCACCGATGGTAAGCTCGAGCCGAGCGCCTTCGCCAATTGGAAGGAAGAATCCCTCCAGCAATACGCGATGAACTCCAAGATGGCACCTTACGTGGCGTTCGATGCCTGGGCGCAGGCGCTGGGCGGAAATGACCCGCGACAGATGCTCTTGCTGACGCCGGAACGCGTCGAGGCGCAATCGCTCGAGCGCGGCCAGGCCTGGTTCGAGCGGCTGGCCCACGAAGCCCCCATCGAGGTCGCCGTCGTGGGCGAGATCAGGTTCGACGACGTGCGCCCGCTCCTCGAGCAATACCTCGGCTCATTGCCGCGGCGGACGCGGGGAGCCGCACATTTGGACAAGCTGCGCAAGCTCGACCGCGCCGCGGGCCCGCACGAGCGACGCCTGGAGATCGAGACGATCACGCCGCAAGCCATGACCATCACCGGGTTTGCGAGCGTCAACACCACGAACGTGCCGGAGCTGCGGGCGCTGAACCTGGCAGGAAACGTGCTCGAAAGCCGGCTCATCAAGCGTGTTCGTGAGGAACTCAGCCTCGTCTATTCGCTCAACGTTCAGAACCACCCGGAGCCGACCTACGACGATAGTGGGGCGTTTCTGTGCGGGGCGCCGTGCGCACCAGAGAACGTAGACGCGGTCTTGAAGGAAGTCGATGTCGCCTTCAAGGCGTTCGCCGAGTCTGGTCCCACGGCGGAGGAACTCGACAACGCCAAGAAGCAGGTCGTCAACCGCCTCGACACGCAACTGAAGGAACCGAGCTACTGGTCACATCATCTGTCCGCGTTTGACTTGCACAAGACCAGGCTCACCGACCTGAAGAACATCCCGGCGGCGTATCAGGCGCTCACGGCCGAGCAGGTGCGCGACGCGTTTAGGAAGTACTGCGTCCCAGCGCGGACGATTCGGGTAGGCGTGACGCCGAAGAAAGCCGCCACGGAGCCGAGCGACAAGGAAGCCAAACCGAGTGCCGCGCCCGGCGGACGGTGAGCGGTTGGAGCTGCGAATGGGCGTAGTTCTGCACGCGAGCCGTCGGCCGCTACACTGGTGTGGCACCGGCTAATAGCCGGTGTCCTCCGGCCGGTGCGGAGCCCGGCCGCTACGTTCCGACCGCCCGCCGCTGACGCAGCGCTTCCGCCATGACAATACTCGCGGCGTGCGACAGCGACAGCGACGAGGTCTCGCCGCGCATCGGAATGCTCACAAAGCTGTCGCACAGCGACCGCACCGCGCCGCTGAGGCCGCGCTTCTCGCCGCCGATCGCCAGCACGGTGGGCGCGCGCAGATCAGCCTCGTACAGGGTGTGCCTGGCGCCCGCGACGCAGCCGATCAGCCGCACGCCGCGCCGCTGCAACTGCCGCAGCAGGTCAACATCTTCGAGTTGCACGAGCGGCAGGCGCTCGTACGCCCCTGACGCCGGCCGCGCCACCTCCACCGGGTCGAAGTCCCACAGGTGTTTCTTGATCAGCACAGCGTGTACGCCCAGCGCGTCGGCGCTGCGCAAAGTGAAGCCGAGGTTGCGGGCGTCGTCCACGCCCTCGAGCAGCAGCAGGAGCGGCGGCTCGCGCAGGGTCTCCAGCAGTGTCAGCAATTCCGCCGGCGCCAGACGCGGCTTGGCGGTGCAGATTGCCACCACGCCGCCGTGCGTGGTTCCGTGGGCCAGCGCGTCGAGTTCGGCCGCCACCGCGTAGCGGATCGGCACGCCGCGCTGCGTCGCGAGTTCGATCACGTCCGCGAGCTTGTCGCGGTGACTGTCGTGGCGGATCAGGATGACTTGGAAGCGGCGCTGGTAGGCCCGCAACGCGGCCAGCACGGACTGTCGGCCTTCAAGGTGTTCCATGTACACCGCTCGTCGGCGAGCCTCCGGTACCCATGTCGCTGCACGCGGACGCTAACGGGCCACAAGCATATCCGTACGTGGAGGTTCAGGTCCACCAATTGCCGGGCAGGCGTCGCCTGCCGGTGAGCTGGAGCGCGAGCCTATTTTCGCCGGATTGACAGCGGCGTGATCGTCTCCAGCGCATTTCTCCGTTGCGCGTTTGCATTTGGAAAAATTACGTTCATACTCTCTTACGGCCCTGTTCGGAGCGGGACGCCAGAGCAGTTTGCGTTTACCCGCAACGGCCGACGGCCCGTCGGCCGGCACCCGCGTGGCGTCTGCGAGTTGCGGCCGCCATCTCCGAGCGCGAAATGCTATAGTCAGAACGTGCGCATGTCTGTACGGCTGCGCCACTTGTGGCGGCGGGTCGAAAGGGGTTTGGACGATGTGCGACGGCTGGAATATCCGCGGCGCTGCCACCCGCGAGGGTGCTGGTGCGCAGTCACGTTGCGGCTTCGGGGATTCCCGCGCCTGCCCGCGACAACGTTCATACCTGGCTAGTACCAAGTCCCAGCGTGCGAGTTTTGTTGATAGCGCTGGTCTCAGAATCGTGCCGGCCCGTAGTCGATCGACCCGCGGCCGACTGGCGGCAGCGGGAGCCTGGTGAGGCAGTAAAGGAGAAGGTCATGTGTGAGAGATTGGGAATTCGAATGTGTGGGTTGATCGCTGTGGCGTTCGCCGCGGCGGTCGGGATCGCGGGGTACGCCGGACCGGAGCCCCCTGGCACCCGGCTGGACGATTGGGCCTGTTGTTTCCCGGATGGTACGTGTATCGAAATGGACCCGTACGACTGTCAGCGGATGGGGGGGCAGTCTCAATGGAACAGCACCTGTTTTGACATCGAGTGCCCGCGGCAGGACAAGTGGTGGCAGCCGCCGGTCCGCACCGACCCCGAAAACGTCTACTATGGTTGGAACCAGAAGAGCGACTGGTGGAATGGGCCGGTGGTGGCGGATGACTGGGTCTGTTCCACGCCCGACCCGGTGTCGCACATCCGGTGGTGGGGGTCGTTCGAGAACTGGCACACAGGCAACCTGCCGCCGGATGCCCCCACTCATTTTCACATCCAGTTTTGGACGAACGTGCCGGCGAGCCCCATTCACCCGTTCGCCCATCCCGGGCAAGTCCTGGACGAGGTAATATGCTGGAACTTCACGTGGGAGTTTGTGGGCTGGGATTTCGACCCGCGCAACGGCACGTACGAAGCGTGCTTCAAGTTCGAGCAGGCGCTGCGGCCGGACGAGTACTTTTACCAGGACCTCCAGGTGGGGATTTATTGGATTAGCATCGCCGCCTGCGCGGGCGGCGGGGCCTGGGAGCACCCATTCGGCTGGAAAACGCGGCCGCAGATCGGCGGCCCCGTCCCCACGGCCGACGCGGTGGTCGTCACGCAGCCCATCCAGCCCCACCCCGGCTCGTGGTTCGCGGATGGTTATCCGCTCTGGTGGCCCGAGCCGACGGATTCCTGGGACATGGCGTTCGAGTTGCTTACGAGTGGGCCGCTGCAAATCAAGTATTGGCAACCCGCCGAACTGGGCGAATTCGGGCTCGACGTCGACAGCACGATTATGCCCCTGGCGGACGACTTCCCGTGCACGCAGGCGGGGCCTTTGCGGCAAATCAGCATCGAAGGGGCGTGGGCGTTTGACCTTCTTCCTAACGGAGACCCCTCTAACGTCGCATTCGACTTGCGGCTGCGCGAGGACGCCGGCGGAGTTCCCGGCGCAGTAATCTGTGCGCACCATTTCTCGCCGTATCAGTTCGACGTGCAACCATACTCGCTATTCATGCCGGCGGACTACTGGCAGGTACCGCATTTCTACATGCCGGATGCCGACTTCACCGGTTGGACATACACCTTCACCCTGGATCCGAACGACTGCTTCTGGCAGTGGGGAACGCCCGGAGAACCACGGACGTACTGGCTCGAGGTACAGGCCACGCCAGGTGATCCGCAGGCGTTCTTTGCCTGGAAGACCTCGAATGCGCACTGGGGTGCTGGAGCCTACAACGCCTACGGCAACTTGG
Source organism: Phycisphaerae bacterium (assembly GCA_020058145.1). Lineage (GTDB taxonomy): Bacteria > Planctomycetota > Phycisphaerae > UBA1845 > Fen-1342 > JAGVEP01. The sequence goes on from JAGVEP010000223.1 coordinate 6,900, forward strand.
TATATCCGCCGCAGCATCCGCTGCAGGGACAGCAAATCGACATGGCGTTTTCGATCGTCGGGGACTTTGGCCTGGTGTGGCCGAAGTGGTCGCAACCGCCGCAGTCGTACACTCCGTCCGATGCCTACAACGCCTGGGACGAAGACTCGATGTTCGGCCCGGCGGTGATGGAGGCGCAAGTCGCGGCCGATGATTGGCGGTGTACGCGTAACGAGCCGGTGTCGGGTTTCGTTTGGTGGGGCTCCTGGGGTGCGTACGGCACACAGCCGTGGCAGTTGCCGGAGAGCTTCCATTTGACGATCTGGACCGACGTGCCGGCCGATCCGGAGGATCCGAACAGCTTCAGTCACCCGGGCATTGTGATCTGGGAAAAGGTGACGACCACGTACACCTGGGAGTTCGTTGGCTGGGAGTTTCCGCCAGCGATGGTGTTCCCGCCGCCGCCGCCGGTCGCGATGTTCAAGTTCACGGTCGACCTCGGCGCGAGCGAGTATTTCTGGCAGGGCGCGGGCGAGCACATCTACTGGCTGTGTGTCGCGGCGGATTACGGCGGGCTGATTGTTGAGCCGTACCATCCGTGGGGTTGGACGACACGGTTGCGCGACCCGAGTTCGTCCGCTCCGGATGCGGCGGTGGTCATTACCGATCCAACCGCGCCGATCATGGGCTCAGTGTTCGTCGCGGGCCGCCCGATTGGGTTCCCGTGGCCCTGGCAGCCCTGGGATTTGGCGTTCGAGCTGAAGACGGTGCCGGTACCGCCGAGTGACGCGGTGGTGTGCGAGCCGCAGGGCGTGGTAAACAACCCGTTCCACCCGCCGACCTACTGGTATGACGTCACGCCCGGGTGGGATCACCGGTGTGATTTCCATGTGCGGGTCTACGACCCGAACCCGGCCGACTATACGAACGTGGTCATGCCGCCGACGTGGGAATTCCTGGTACACGAGGTGCAGCCGGGTGAATGGTGGGCGTCGTGGTGGGATGCGGATTGCAGCCACCCGGTGGTCGCCACGTTCCGCTTCCAGTTCGACAACCCCAGCCCGAGCGTCTGGGATCACTGGCGGACAACGATGGGCGGCTTGAGCGACCCCTACCTGGCCGTGATGGACCAGTCGGAGAACCACTCGATGGAGCCCGACGGCTACGGCTATCGCGTCCATGTGCCGCAGCGCCTGGGCGACCGCGTGGTGTGCGAGCCGCAGGGCGTGGTAAACAACCCGTACCATCCGCCGACGTACTGGTACGACGTGGCCACCGACATGGGCGCGCGCTGTGACTTCCACGTGCGGGTCTACGACCCGGATCCGAACCGCTACACGAACGTGATCTCGCCACCAACGTGGCAGTTCACGGTACACCAGGCCGGTATGATTGCGAACGAATGGTGGGCCTCGTGGTGGGACCCGGATTGCTCCCATCCGGTCACGGTGTTCCGCTTCCAGTTCGACAACCCCAGCGTGAGCACGTGGGGGCAGTGGAGCACGACTGAAAGCTCCTCACCCGATCCATATGCCGGGGTGATCGACCGATCGGAAAACCACGCGACGGAGCCCGACGGCTACGGCTATCGCGTCCACGCGCCGCTCGGGGACTACGTGAAGTGCCGGCGGCCGCCCACGCCGAGTCCGGATTACCCGGACTATTTCTACGGCTGGAACGAGCCTTCGCTGTACTATGGGACGCAGGTCGTGGCCGACGATTTCCTGTGCAACGATGGCCGGCCGATCTCCGACATCCACTGGTGGGGCTCGTACCAGCACTGGCTGCAGCCGATTCCGCCGTACCCGGCGCCGTGCTGCTTCCACATTGGGCTGTGGACCGACGTCCCAGCCGGACCCGCCTGGAGCCATCCGGGCGAAATGATCTGGGAATGGTGGGCGATGCGCGAGCAGCTCAACGAGCGGCCGGTCGGGGTCGACTTCCACCCGGATTACGGGCTGGAGACGTGCTTCGCTTACGACTTCTATATCCCGCTGGAACAGTGGTTCTGGCAGCCCGACACTAACGCCGTGTATTGGGTGAGCATCGCGGCGGGCTACGACATGCCGCCGCCGCCGGACCAGGTCTGGGGCTGGAAAACCCGCCAGCCACGCTGGAATGACGCCGCGGTGCGCATCTTTGAGCCCCTCCCACCGTACCTCGGCGCGCAGTTCATCCGCGGCGAGCCCATCGAGAACGCGGAAGGACCGTGGGATATGGCGTTTGTGATCACCTCGGCGCTGCCGCCGGTGCTCTGCCGGGGCGATCTCGACTGCGACGACATCATCGGTTTCGACGATATCAACCCGTTCGTGCTGGCGATCAGCAGCCCGGATGGGTACGCGAATGCCTTCCCGTGCTGCCCGTGGGAAAACGGGGACTGCAATCGCGATGGGTACGTAGACTTCGACGACATCAACGCGTTCGTGTTCTATCTGAGCAGCGGCGTGCTGTGCCCGAACCCGTAGACGGCGCCCTGACGTAGTTCCGCAGGATTGCAAAACGGGCCGGCGCTCCCAGCGCCGGCCCGTTTGCTCGTTGTAAAGCCGGGTCCCGCCGCTAAACTGCGGTTATGCGGAAGAACTACATCCTGGATGCCAACATCCTGATTCACGACCCGTATTCGATCCATCATTTTGCCGACAACACGGTCATCATCCCGGTCGGGGTGCTCACGGAGCTCGACCGCTTCAAGAAAGAACCGACTGATCGCGGGTTTAGCGCCCGGGCCGTGGTGCGGCTGCTGGATGGCCTGCGGAACGGGCAGAGCCTGGCGACCGGCGTGCCGCTCGAGAACGGCGGGCGCTTGCGGGTGTATTGCGAAGCCGAGCGGGTGCTGACGGGTTCGGACGTCCCCGCGGACATCGAACTGCTGCGCGTCGCACAGATCGTCAAACGCTCCGAACCGGACGTGCCGGTCATCATCGTCACCAAGGATATCAACCTCCGCATCCGGGCGGATGCCGCCGGGCTGCGGGCCGAGGACTATGAATCGGATCACGTGCAGCTCACCGACGTGGCGGCGGCGGACCGCGAGTTGAACGTGACGCCGGAGCAGTGGGAGGAGTTTCGTCAGACCGGACGGCTGGGACTGCCGACGACGGGGCTGCGTGCGAACCAGTACGTGCTGCTGCGGGCCGACGGGGTCGAGCGCAGCACGGTTCTGGGGCGCGTCGACGTAGAGGGGCGGCAGATCGTCGCGCTCCGCGAGCCGGCCAACGGTCTGTGGGGCGTGCGGCCGCGCAACAAGGAGCAGTATTACGCGATCGACGCGCTGCTCGACGAGCGGCTGCACCTCGTTTCGCTCATGGGCAAGGCGGGAACCGGAAAGACGCTGCTGGCGCTGGCCGCGGCGCTGCACCAGACCTTCAAACACAAGGCCTATCGCGGCATCCTGGTGTGCCGGCCGATCGTGCCGGTTGGGCGCGACCTCGGGTATCTGCCCGGCGACATCGGCAGCAAGTTGGCGCCGTGGATGAAGCCGATCACCGACACGGTCGAGTTTCTGCTCGATACGGGCGGATCGGTCAAGGGGCACGCCGACTGCGCCGGGCTGGTGCGGGGCGGGCTGATCGAGATTCAGCCGCTCACGTACATCCGCGGGCGGAACATCGCCAAGCGGTTCGTCGTGATCGACGAGGCGCAGAATCTTACGCCGCTGGAAATCAAGACGGTCATCACGCGCATGGGCCAGGCGGCGAAGATCGTGCTGACCGGCGATCCGTGGCAGATCGACAACCCCTACGTCGATCGCAACAGCAACGGTTTCACCTACCTGATCAACCGCTTCAGCGGACAAGAGCTGGCGGCACACGTCGAGCTGCGCAAGGGCGAACGCAGCTCGCTGGCCGAGCTGGCGGCGAATCTGCTCTGACGGCGTCACAAACCTGGCCGCGCTCACCGGCCCCGACGCATACCACGCCACCCATCCCGGCTGCTACCAGCTTCACACCTGTCAAATCTCGCCGCGGCGGCAGTAATCAGTCCGATTATTGCTGCAGGTCCACTCGTATTTCGCCGACGAATGCTGAATAGGAAACGTCCGGGCGGCGTCGCGGATCGCGCGCCCACGCCCGTCACTCGCTGCACAAGAAAACCAAGGCGGCGCCAGGAATGCCGCACACCTCGACAGGAGATCGATCATGACACGTCGCTTTACCGCCGTGGCCGGCATTTCGGCCGTCGTTATTGCCGTTGCGCTGCTGTCGTCGCTCACGGGCGGCTGCCCCACGGGGGCACTGACCAGCTTGGTCGGGGGCTTGCTCACTGATCCGAACACCCCTGCCGGCGTCCAAACGTCGGGAACGGACACGACCGGCGCGGGGACTACAACGACCGCTGGCGGTAGCGGTACCGGTACCGGTACGACCGGCGACACGTCCGGAACAACGACCGGAGGCGCCGGCACCGAGACCGGGACCGGGACCGGTACCGGCGGCACTGAAACCGGCGGCAATGAAGCCGTCGATGCCATCAACACCGACGGATTCACCGGCGCCGCAATTATTCACCGCGCCGCCGGCGGCTTCCCCGCGGACCCGAAGTACGGCATCCCAGCCGGCAACACGTTCGCGTCGGACGGCAGTATCAAGTCCTCGGTGCGAATCCCGCACGTCAGTAAGGACGGAAGCACCATTTGGTTTGCGACACAGGACGGCAACGGCTTCGTCACGCCGCAACTCTTCTGCATCAACAGTGATGGCACCGGCCTGCAAGAAATCCCCCTGCCCCTGACCGACATTAACCGCGTGCCGGTCGAGCTGTGGCCTTCGGCCGACGGCCAGGTTTGTGCTCTGCTGATCGACACCGGCCAGGGTACGGACTTCTCGGTCTCCACCATCCAGATCGCCGACCGGCGCACGGGCCAAATCACGCTGCTGTATGACGGTCGCAACATCCCCGATGGCAACAACGACTTCGAGGACGTCCAGATCACCGACGACGGCTCAACCATCTACTTCAAGAACATCGAAACGAGCATCATCTCCAGTATTCCGGCCAGCGGCGGCAGTCTCGCGACCGTCTCCACGCTGGCCGACTACACACGCTCTGCGTCCACGGCGCGCGGGATCATCCGCTACCGCATCAACGGCGATGCGTCCGCCCTGATCGTGAACGTCTGGTTCTACGGCCCCAATAGCACCTACCCGGCCGACTACTATCTGAAGACCAACACCGGCGTGACCGCGCTCACCAGCACGGGCGATGCCCCCCAGTCTTTCCAGGAAGAGTACATGGGGGTTTCCGATGACCAGCGCTACGTGGTGTACCGACGCTTCTCCAGCAGTCAATCACGCTACTCGGCCTACATCCTCGACCGCAACTCCGGCCAGACGACGACTTTGGGTACCGGCGCGGGCGGCTACGCAACCCTCCTGGACAGCGCCGGCACGGTCGTCTTTACGGCGTTTGCCACGGGCCGCTACTACGGCGGCATCGACCAGTTGCCCGGTCTGTCCACTCTGGACGGCAGCAGCGTGCTTCAGCTTGTCGAAGGCTGGGCGGACGATACCAATCTGCAGGTTCCGTTTACGTCCATGAGCGCTGGCGCCGACGTGCTCGTGGGCACCTGGGCGAATGGCGCGTTTGGTGACCCGTCACGCCTCTACGCCTGGTTTGCGAACACGACCTCGTACCGCGACGGTCCCAGCATCACCGCCGTCAGCTACAAGCTGGATAGCACAGCGGGTACGCTCTCCGTGCGGGCGGCCGTGCAAGGCACGGTGACCGTCGTCGGGTTCCTCGGCATGTATGACAACTTTGAGTCCTGGTATCAGCTCACCGACGACGCCGACCCGTTCGAGAATGAGCGCTTCGGTTCCGAGATGACGGCGAGCAGTACCGCCGGCATCTACGAGCTGACGAGCGCCCTCAACGGGCTCACGCTCAACGAGCACTACCGCATCCGTATCACCGCCGGCGACAACGGGGCGAAAAACTTCGCCTACGTCGATTTCCGCCCGGTGCCTGTGGCTGGCGAGACCGTGGACATCAACGGCGACGCCGTGGCGGACTAGCCCTCAGACCCTCAGAACACGACGCGCCAGCGAGCAAGCCACAGGGTGCGGCCCGGCCGCACCCTCGGGTCGACGGACGCTCCCGCGCGCTCCCAAACCGTGCTAGTATCAGGTCACGGCAAGCGTTTCACGCCGCAGGAGAGCATAGATGCTATCGCGAACAATCGGGAGCACTTTGACGGGCCTCGCACTGCTGCTCTGCACCGCCATCACCTTGGCCCAAGACAAGCCGGACAACAAGGAACCAGCCGCCAAACCCGCCCACGCCGGCTTTGAAAAGATGAAGACCCTCGTTGGCGAGTGGACCGTCGTCGATGAACTCGACGCGGCCAAAGCCGACGACAAGGGCGCGAAGACCGACCCGGCCGACAAGCCGGCCAAGCCCGCCAAAGACGCGGACAAGCCCGCCGGCAAAGCGGAGGCCGCGAACGCGGAGCAGGCCATCAGCTACAAGCTCATCGCCGCCGGCAGCGTGGTACACGAGACGATGTTCGTCGGCACGCCCCACGAGATGGTCACCGTCTACCACCTCGACGGCGACGACCTGGTGCTCACGCACTACTGTGCCATGGGCAATCAGCCGCGGATGAAGGCCGAGAAGTCGGCCGACGCGAGCAAGCTCGTGTTCAAATTCGCCGGCGGGACCAACCTCGACCCCGCCAAGGATGGCCACATGCACGACGTGACCTTCACGTTCGTGGACCCCAACCACATCCAGCAAGAGTGGACGTTCTACGCAGACGGCAAGCCCACCAAGGTCGAGAAATTCGACCTGCAGCGCAAGAAATAGGCCGCCATGGCCCGGTCGTCCGTCCGAGCCGCGCACGGCAGTAAGCGATCTGCGTGCAGCGCCCGCGCCGCGCACCAATCCGAGACGACGGCGCAAGCCGTCGGTGTCTGCGGCAACCGGGGGCGCAAGCGGCCCGACACCAGGTTCGTTGCTCCGACCGCTCGCGCGATCGTCTCGGTTTGGGGGCGATCAATCGGGCCTTCGCCCGTCCGAACCGCGCACGGCAGTAAGCGATCTGCGTGCAGGAGTTTCCGTGACGTCATCTTTTCCGTTGTTCCGCGTCCCCAATGCTCCTAAAATAAGCGCATGGTGACAGACCGGCGCCTCGCAGAATTGTTTGACCTCAGCCCAGCCGAGCGGATTCTCCTGGTTGAGGAAATCTGGGACAGCCTTGCGGCCACGCCGGATCAGGTGCCGGTGACCGATGCCCAGCGCCTCGAACTCGACCATCGCTTAGCCGCCCGGGACCGCGACCCGCACGCCGGCGCGGATTGGGAGACGGTCAAAACTCGCATCACGAAGGGCTCATGAAGGGGACTGTTGTCATCCGCCCGGAGGCCGAGGCCGATCTGGCCGAGGCTCACCGCTGGTACGAAGCGCAGCGCCCCGGCCTCGGCCAGCGATTCCTGCTTTCAGTTGAGGCCGCCTTGTTCGCGATTCAGCGCCACCCGGAGACATTCCCGGTTGTACACAACCAGATTCGCCGCGTTCTATTGCGCCGCTTCCCCTACGGCGTTTACTACGTCGTTGCAGATTTGCACACCGCCGTGCTGGCGGTGTTCCACTGCAAGCGCGATCCGCAGCGTTGGCAAGAGCGCGCCTGACGCGCACGCGCGACCCGCTCCGCCGAGCCGCGCACGGCAGTAAGCGATCGTCGCCGGGTGCCACGGCCGTGTCGGCCGTGAGGCGGAGACCCTGATTCTCGTGAGAATCTTGCGACCCGAGCGTGTGCAGCGGCCAACGTCCTCGTCGGTTGGATGCAGCGGCGAGGTCAACGGCGCGCCTGGTGCATTTTGCCGGCCTGCAGTAGTATCACGTTATTGACGAAAGGGGAGATCGATGGCTTTGGTAGGCAGACGTGTGGTATTATTTGCTGGGTTGGTGGTTTGCACCGGTTGTGTCGATGCTCGCCTGATACGACCTATCGAGCAGGGAGCAGATGCCGGTCAACCTATCACGGAAGAACAAGCGGTAGCGAAAGCGAAGGACTACCTAGCGACGACCCTCAAGGACCCTGGGTCGGCGCAGTACAAATGGCTCGGTATAAGGCCCGCGAGCATCGGATTCATTCCGCTCGCTTTTAACAAGCGAGTCAACGGCTACGTGCTCTCGGGACTGGTTAACGCCAAGAATAGCTACGGCGGTTATACGGGATTCAAGCTGTATCAATTCGCATTTCGCAACGGCCTGCTTATCCAGATTATACCGCCCGATTCGGAGCTTTAATCTGCTTTAGTCTCTTTCGCCGAGCTCAAACGGGCAGCGATGCATAACGTCGAGGCGGTATTGTTGCTTCGTCGAAAGCCGAATATTCAAGCCTCGAAGGTTTGCCCGCAATCTCGGCATATTCGGGGGCTGAAGGTGCTTGACAGCGCCGGTGCCCGCGCGGTCCTCACCGAACCGCTCACCGCACCACGGACATTGCTCGCCTGCGTGTCTGGCTCTCGCCATAGCTCTTGCTCCCAAAGGATGGGGATAGGGTAGCTCGTGCTGGTTTGGCCGTCTAGCCCTTTCGGCTGGCAGGGTTTCGGCCTGGTCGTCAACAACCTGGCCCAAATTCCGCCGCCGGCGCCACCGAGCCCGGCCCAGCCGACGGACCTGTCCGTGACACTGGACCCGGCCACGGGCCAGCTTGCGCTCCGCTGGTAGGCGCCTAACTAATCCGGCCGGGACGAGCAGCACGTCGTACGTCATCAAGCGGAAGCTACCGGCCGAGAGCGAGTTCTCGTTCCTGGGCGTGACCGGGACCAAGCAGTTCGTCGATACGACGCTCATCGCCGGGCCGGACAGCGTGCAGTACGCCGTGCAAGGACAGCGCGCGGACAGCAGCGGGCCAGTGAGCCCGGTGTTCACGGCCAACTTTGGTAAATCGCCGGGCGGAGCGTTGACGGCCAGCGTGAGGCGCGCGGGTATCGTCGAGCCCGTAGGCCTCCAGCTCGGAGCGGTTTGCGGGCACGCCGTTCAACACGACCTCAACGACGTCGTCGCCGGCGATCCACCCCGTCGTGAGCTGCCAGCCGTTGTCCAACTCGATGATGGAGCCGCCGGCCAGTAAGCCGAGGATTTCCGCCGGCGACGCCTCGCCGAGCGGCGTGCCGATTCCGAGGCGTTGCTTTACGTTCGGCACGTCAGAGGGGCCTAAATTCAGGCCGACTAGTGCTCGGCCATCCGCGAGCATTGCACGGGCGATTTTCACGCGGTGTATGCCCGAGCAGCCCATGATCTTGTCGTAGATCGGAAAGATGGCGCCGCTGAGGATGTGAAACCGCCGCGCCTCCGTGGCCGGCGTCTTCGCGTATTCCCGTGCCGCCCACCACCCTACCACCCCGGCAATCTCCGCCAATCCCAGTCAATCCCACGCACCCGCCGCCAATCTCCGCTCCTCGTACTTTGCTGGTTTGCTTTCCCCAGCGAGCGCAGCAACAGTCAAGCGATGACTCCCGCGCGCCGACCTATCGACCAGCCGCCCCAACCCGCCCAGCGCGCCGCGCGCTGCCGCCCTTCCTCCGCTGGTCCCATAACCAAGGTGGCCAACAGGGGGGTGCGCGCGCATGATCATCTTGGCCACCTTCAGCCCATCGCGCCAGAGTATAGATATTCTAGGACGCACATCACCTCGCTCCCTTTGTCCCTCGATCCCTTGGTCCCTCGGTCCCTCCGTGCCTTCGTGGCTTCGTGGCTCCGTGGCTCCGTGCCTTCGTGCCTTCGTGCCTTCGTCGCTTCCTCGCTCGCGGCCACTCGCTGGCGCTTCGTGTTCCGACGGGCTTAACGCCTCCGTGCCGATCGGCTACCCTCCCCGCATGGCGATCGAACGGGTCTTCACACAGAGCGGGCCGGACGAAGAGCGTTACCTGACCTCGCTCCGGCCGACGCGCCTCGACGAATGCGTCGGGCAGGAGGTGGTCCGCGAGCAGCTCCGCATCGCGCTCGACGCCGCCCTCAAACGCGGCGAGCCGCTCGACCACGTGTTGTTTGACGGCCCGCCGGGGCTGGGCAAGACCACGCTCGCCAATGTTGTCGCCAACGAGATGGAGGCCACGATTCGCATCACCAGCGGCCCGGCGATCACCCGCCAGGGCGACCTGATGATGCTGCTGACGCAAATGGACACCGGCGACGTGCTGTTCATCGACGAAATCCACCGCCTCGCGGTGGTCGTCGAGGAGTTCCTGTACCCCGCGCTCGAGGACTTCCGCGTCGATTACACGACCGAGAGCGGCATCGGCGGCCGGACCGTCAATTTCGCCCTCAAACGCTTCACACTCATCGGCGCGACGACGCGCGCCGGGATGCTCTCCGGCGCGCTGCGCGACCGCTTCGGGCTGCTACTCCACTTGGACTACTACACCGAGCCTGAGTTGGTCCGCATCGTCCGCCGCAGCGCGGCACTGCTTAGAATCCCCGCCGACCATGCCGCGCTGGAACGCCTGGCCTCGCGCTCGCGCGGCACGCCGCGGATTGTGAACCGCTTGCTGCGTCGCGTGCGCGACTACGCGGAAGTCCGCGGCGATGGCACATTGACGCCACCGGTCGTGGACGCCGCGCTCGATATCTTGCAGATCGATTGTCTGGGGCTCGACACCCTCGACCGCGGCTACTTGACGGCTCTGATGAAGCACTACGACGGCGGCCCGGCGGGAATTGAGGCGATCGCCGCGTCGATGGGCCATGAGCGCGACACGCTGGAAGACGTGGTCGAGCCGTATCTGCTACAAATAGGCTTCGTCATCCGCACCTCCCGCGGCCGCGTCGCGCGCCCGGTGGCGTACGAGCACCTGGGCCTGACGGCGCCGAAGAGCGCGAAGGACGAGCCAGGGCTGTTCGAGTAGCGAGTCGCCGGCCGACACGGGGTGCTTTCCGTCTGAGCCCCATCGCGCAAGCGTGGGGTGCGCTGCGGAGCGCTTCGCAGGCACCCCCGGCTCGCGCCGAGGGCTCGGACGGTGACATTTCCCGCCACGGACGGGGACTGCCGGGGCGGGTCACATGTGCTCCGCCCCGGTTTGACGTCTAACGGACACAGGGGTACTCTATGTGGTTTCCCCAGGTCCGCGTGGTACGGTCCGGGGGTCTGTAGGCTCACTGGGATTCTGCCATGAGTATCAGTCAGATCGGACGGTCGATCGCCGAATCGGCGACCCTTAAATTGAACGAAACGGCGGCTATCCTGCGGGCAAAGGGGGAACCGGTCATTCACCTCGGCGGCGGCGAGCCCAAAAGCAAGCCGCCGATGGACGCCCTGGTGACCGCTTCCGCCCTCCTCAATAGCGGCGAAATCCGCTACACGCCCGCGGACGGCATCCCGGCCCTCAAGAAAGCCGTCATTCGCTACACCGAGGAGTTTTACGACCGCCACGTCGAGCCGGAGAACATTATCTGCTCCGGCGGTGCCAAGCAGTCGATCATGGTCGCGCTCCAGGCGATCCTGAACCCGCAGGAGGAGGTCGTCTACCCGGTGCCGTACTGGGTCAGCTATCCCGAAATGGCCAAGCTCTGCGGCGGCGTGGGCGTGCCCGTGCATAGCGAGGATGGGGGCTTCTATCCGCGGCTGAAGGACATTGAAGCGAAGATCGGGCAGTACACGCGGGCCGTCATTATCAATAGTCCGAATAATCCCTCGGGGGCGATGTATTCCGAGCAATTCATCGCGGAGATCGTCGAGTTCTGCGAGAAGCGCGATCTCTATCTGATCATGGACGACATTTATCACCGCCTGATCTTCGACGGCCGCAAGCCGATCAACTGCTATAAGTTCGCCAAAAAACGTGACGAAAGCTCCAAGCTCATCGTCGTGAACGGGGTGTCCAAGCAATACGCCATGACGGGTTTCCGCATCGGCTGGGCGGTGGCGAACAAGAAGCTCATCAAGGTCATGACGAACATCCAGAGCCACCAGACTTCCGGCCCTTCGGCACTCTGCCAGCACGCGGCGGTCGGGGCGCTGAACGGCGTGCAGTCCAGCGTGGAGAGCTTGCGCGTCACGCTCGAAAACAACCGCAACGTACTCATTGACCGGCTCAAGACGTTCGATGGCGTCAAGGTCTACAAGCCCGACGGCACGTTCTACTGCTTCGCCGACTTTTCCGCGTACGACAAGAGTTCGCAGCGGCTGGCCCAGAAGTTGCTCGACAAGGTCCGCGTGCTGGTCATGCCCGGCATCGAGTTCGGCCTCGACGGCTACCTGCGGATCAGCTACTGCGGAACGGTGAAGGAAATCACGGAGGGCGTCGAGCGGATGAAGTGGGTGCTCGACCCGAATGCACCGAATGAGCTGTATATCGGGACGCGGAAGCTGATTCGGGATTGGTAGCACGCAGACACCGGCCAACGCGTTACCGGTCGAAATTGAGACCACGGAGGGAGGTTCGAAATGGCCAAACGGGTAGCAAAGAAGTCGGCACGCACCGTCGCGACGGTCCAGTCAGCCTTCTTTCCAGCGGAGCGAATCGAAAGCCGCATACTCGTAATTCGGGGGCAGCGCGTCATGCTCGATCGCGATTTGGCGGTTTTCTACGGCGTCCAAACGGGGGCCCTCAATCGTGCCGTGAAACGCAACAGTGCTCGTTTTCCCGAGGATTTTTGCTTTCAGCTCAGCGCCGAGGAGATTGGTCTTTTGAGTTGCCAATTTGGCATCTCAAAGACTGACGCGTGTGATTCCGATTTAAGGTGCCAAATTGGCATCTCAAACGGGGGCCGGGGCGGTCGCCGCTATCGCCCATACGTCTTCACCGAGCACGGCGCCCTCATGGCCGCTGCTGTGCTTAACTCGCCCCGCGCGGACCAGGTCAGTGTGCTGATTATCAGGGCCTTTGTCCGCCTGCGCCATATCCTCCTCGGCCATGCGGACCTCGCCCGCCGCATCGCGACCCTCGAACGACAATTCTCCCAAAAGACTGAAGAGCATGAAGCGCATATCGCTAAGATTTACGAAATCCTCCAGGAACTCATGAACCCCCCCGAGCCGCCGAAAAAGACGCGGATCGGCTTCGTGTCGGACACAATTACCGGCGCGGCGCGGCGTCCGCCGCGGGTCGGTTCCAGGACCACAGCGAAGTTCGCCCAGCGTTTATCCGGAGCAAACCGATGAAGTACCTCGAATTCAACACCCCCGCACAAAAGCAGGCTGGCGACTGGGCCAGCGATCACAAGTTGCACAACCTCGGCCTGGCCTACCTCGACCGCGTCTACTGGAACCTGCCCAATGAGGCGCTCTACGAAGAGGCCATCTTTCGCAACGAGGGTCATCTGACCACCGGGGGGGCCTTCGTCACGAACACCGGCCAGCACACCGCCCGCGCCGCGGCGGACAAGTTCATCGTGCAGGAGGAGTCCACGCAGAACCAGATCTGGTGGGGCGAATACAACCGGCCGTTCTGCTCGGCCAAGTTCAACGCCCTGCTGACGCGCATCCAGGCGTATCTGATGGGCGAAGAGCTGTTCGTGCAGGACTGCTACGCCGGCGCCGACCCGAATTACCGCATGCCGATCCGCGTCATCACGGAGAAGGCGTGGCACAGCCTGTTCGCCCGCAACATGTTCATTCCCGTCCAGACGCAAGACGAGGCCAAGCGGCATGTGCCCGACTTCACGATCCTGTCGCTGCCGGGGTTCAAGTGCGACACGCGCATCGACGGCACGCGCAGTGAGACCGTGATTCTGCTGAATTTCGGCCAGCGGCTGGCGATTGTGGCCAACAGCGCCTACGCCGGCGAGATCAAGAAGAGCGTCTTCACGATCCTCAATTTCCTGCTGCCGAACGAGGGCGTGCTGGCGATGCACTGCTCGGCCAACGTCGGCCAAGCGGGTGACGCGGCCTTGTTCTTCGGCCTGTCGGGCACCGGCAAGACCACGCTGTCGGCTGACCCGCACCGCCGGCTGATCGGCGACGACGAACACGGCTGGAGCGATGACACGGTGTTCAATTTCGAGGGTGGCTGCTACGCGAAGGTGATTCGTCTGTCCGCCGAGCACGAGCCGCAGATTTACGCCTGCACGCATCGCTTCGGCACGATTCTCGAAAACGTGATTTACGACCCGACGACGCGGAAGGTCGATCTCAATGATGACCGCGTCACCGAAAACACGCGCTGCTCCTACCCACTCGAGTTCATCCCCAACGTCGTCGCGGAGAAGATGGTGCGCTCGCACCCGAAGAACATCATTTTCCTGACGTGCGACGCCTCGGGCGTGCTGCCGCCGATCGCCCGGCTGAATCCCGAACAGGCGATGTACCATTTCATCAGCGGCTACACGTCCAAGATCGCCGGCACCGAGATCGGCCTGGGCATCGAGCCGCAAATCACGTTCAGCACGTGCTTCGGCGCGCCGTTCATGGTGCATCACCCGTCGGTCTACGCCGGCCTGCTGCGTCAGAAGCTGGCCCAGTACGGCTGCACGTGCTGGCTGGTGAACACGGGCTGGACCGGCGGCTCGTTCGGCGTCGGCAAGCGCATCAGCATCCGCCACACGCGGAACCTGCTGAATGCGGCCCTCGACGGCAAGTTGCAGAAGGTGGAGTACCGCAAGGACAAGCTCTTCGGCTTCGACGTGCCGACTTCGTGCCCGGAAGTCCCCGCGGACGTGCTCGATCCGTCGAGCACGTGGGGCAACAAGGACGAATACTGGAAGAAATACGACGCCCTGGTCGCCCGCTTCGTCGAGAATTTCAAGCTGTTCGCGGAAGGGTGCCCGGAGGAGGTCATCAAGGCGGGGCCGAAGCGGATGGCGCGGGTGTGAGGCGGAATAGGCACGAAGGCACCTGGGTCCAAGGCACGAAGGCACGGAGGCACGTAGGCACGGAGCAGCCGTCGGACCGCTGAGTTCGGCGGTGACCGAGGCACTGTGCGAATGCGCCCGATAATAGCGTACACGGCGAGCGGCAATTCCAAGGTGGCCAAGATGATCATGCGCGCGCACCCCCCTGTTGGCCACCTTGGTTATTGGGACCAAGCGATGAAGGAATGAAGGCAACCAGGCAACGCGGCAACAAGGCAACGGGGCACGCGGTGAGGGCAGGAATTTCAAGAGTCTCAAGAATCTCATGTTTGCGCGACACGTAAATGAGATTTTTTGGAATTGGGACACGAGGCACGAAGGCACGGAGGCACGGCGGCACGAAGGGGTGGGTGAGTAGCGAGTAGCGAGTTGGCAGGGCGCGCATCCATGGGGAGAGTATTCACCACGAAGGGAGCGAAGTGCACGAGGCAGAAGGGATTGACGGAGATTGACGGGGACGGGCGGATTTTGGAGTTTGGAGTTTGGATTGGGGTGGCAGACGCGCGGGGCGGCGACTTCGCACCGACGGGGTGGTCGTCTTCACGACGGCGGCGAACGCTCATTCGGGCAATCCATCCACGCCGTAGAGGGCGAAGACGGCTTCGTCGATGCGTTTTTCGTGGGCTTCGACCGCGGCTTCAAGCGACTGGGTCTCGCGGTCGGAAAGCCCGCCAGCGGGCTTGAGCCCACCCTTTACCCTGGGGAAGGGCGAAGCGGGGCCGCGAAGCTTGCCCTTGGCGTCCATGATGGCGCGGACGCTGGCCGTGATCCGCTCGGCGAGCTTCTTTTCCTCGGCGGTTGCGGGGAGCTTGATGGGGATTTGCGCGATGTACGCCTTGCTACAGCCGTCGTGGCTTATCGCATCCCGTGAAGGAACGCGATCGCCGTCGCCTTGTCCTTGAACTGCCCGCGTATCTCGTCTCCATTGCTGTAGCGGACGCCGACCTCGTAGCGGGTGAATTCCGTGTCGGGCTTGGATTCGTCGAACTTCTCGATGAACGCGATGGCCTCGGCCACATCGCCGAGCGTCCGGGGCAAGCCGTACAGCGGGAGCACATAGACCGATTGGATGGTGCGCGTCAGCGATACCTTGAGCGCCGAAGTGAACGCCTCCAAGTCCGCCTTGTGCCGGTCGCGCAGGAAGGCGGCGATGTGTTCTCTCTTCCTGGCGGTCAACTTCTCGTACTGCTTCACCTTCCGGGTCAGGTGCGAGTCGGGCGTGTCCTCGTCAAAGGCCGCGTCGATCCCCTCGGCGGCGAAGGCTGCGATGACGCTCTCGTAGGAGAAGTAGACGACCTGGAAACCCAGCGAGCGCAACTGCGTCAGCGACCGCTCGGTGAACACGCCCGCGAGCACGACGCCGAGGAACGGGTGTGCATCGGCGTATCGCTCGGCCAGCGGCGCGATCGCGCCCTGGATTTCCTGCGCCTTGTTGCGGGAGTGCTTGGTGTACCGCCGCCAGGCAATCTCGATAAACGCCTTGGGCGTGCCGGTCATTTCCTCGGTGCCGCCCAGCTCCAACACATAGTCGAGGTCGTGCGTGTTTCGCTTCGCGTCGGTCCACGCGACCTTGCTCTTGCCGCCACGGGCTTTGCGCGGCCGCTTGGTGTCAAGGTACAGCCCATGCTGCTCGGCGACCTGCTCGAGCAGAGGGCGGATCGCGCTCTCCAAGAATTCACCGATGATCTGCCCGAAGCGGTGCGAGGGTGATTCAGCCATGATCGCCTTTCAGCCCTCGACCCACAACCGGCCTTCGCAGAGGGGCACGCGGTGCTTGCGGTTTTTCCATTTCACGTTGCGGTCGCGCGTGCGGTCGAAGCGGAAGGTCTTGAACCCCGCGGCGAGCGCCAAACGCCCGAGCCAGTCGATGACGGGAACGTACACGCCGTAGGGCGCGGAGTCGCCGATGACGAAGCAGACTTCGCTCGGGCTGTCGCATACGCGCCGCAGCGCGGTCCACACACGGGCGAGGTCGTGGAAGTAGCACGCGACCATCAGGTGATAGGTCTTCTTGCCGCCCTTGGAAAGGCGCACCGTGGCGAGTTCTTCGCACACCGCCGCAATCTCATCCTTGATCGGCGCCAAGACGGGATCGGTGAGGACGGCGTGAAGGTTGACCGCCTTTTCCGGGACGTGCTGAGTGCAGGACCGAACCAGATGGCGGCGCACGGTCGATTGGAGGTCGCCCCATCCCTTGATTTCCTGAAGGAAACACATTTCGAGGCGGGTGGCGTCGGCGTAGTCGTAGTTGTTCGCGTAAGGTGGCGACGTGACCACCAGTGTCGCGAAGCCGTCTGGAACGCCCTTGCAATCGCGGGCGTCTGCGTGCAGCAGGTTCGCGGCGGGCCCGCCGTCGTCGGGCGATGCAGCCATGTCGGCGAGCATCAATTGGGCCTGTTCCTCGAACGCTGCGAACGGACGGGCAGGCGACTGCTTGGACTTCTTGGGCAGGACATACTGCCACTGGGCCGTTCCCGCGTGCGAACACTTCCGCAGGATACCCACGAGCGTCAGCCAAGCAAGTTGTGCAGCGTCCGAGCCGTCGTCGTCGGCCTGCACCGCCGCACGCAGGCAGTCGAGTTCGCCGAGCGCTTCGTCCGTGTAGCACGCGCGGATGAGTGCGGGGTACTGCGAGAGGTCGGGCTTGCGCCGCGCCGCACCGGCGCGGATCGACTTGGCGGCTTCTCTGAAGGCCGCGATGTCCGAGCGCCGCGCGAGCTTGGCGCGGGCGAGCCGGTAGACGAACGGATGGGCCTCCACGCCGGCGGCCTCGACACCCGCGTCTTCCGCCGCGATGAGTGTCGTTCCCGAGCCGGAAAACGGGTCGAACACACGCGTCTCGCCCCTGGACGCAGCGCTCTCGATGACGCTCTGCGCCCACGCCCCCGAGAACCCGGCGCTGAACCGAATCCAGCGGTGGACGGGCAGGCGCATGTTGTCCACGAACGTGGACGAAGCGGCCTCGCTCACCGGCGGATCGGCAAAGAGTTCTGGAAAAAGAGCGGGTTGAAAGGTCTTCAGTAGCACGGACGATCCTTCGGGGCTGGCATATGCCGTGATTCTAACGGCTCGGACTGATCACACACCCAACTGCTCCAAATCGGCCACGCGGTGCTGCCAGACCCAGTCCAGCCTCTCGGCGGCTGCCGTGTCGAGGTAGCCCGCGTCGAACGAGCCGCCGAGCATCAGCGCGTACGGGATCGACTCGGTATCGGTCATGCGGTGCTTTCGCAACGTGCCCCGGGCTAGTCGGCCTTTGCCGCTGAGGCATACGCTCAGTATACGGGACGTGTTAGGGTCCGCACAAGTCGGGGAGCATCGGCCTCACTGAAACGTGGATAAAGGGTATTGCAGTGAAGTCGGGCGCGAAACCCGCCGACGAAATGTGACGCATTTCCTGCTCGTTGATTGACGATTCGAGTAGCGGCGGGAGGTTTCACCGAGCGAGCCACCCTCGACGGCGGCCCGGCCGAAGGTGTTTGTCAGCACGTCCCACTGGGTCTTGTACTGGTCGTAGGTGAGCGCGAAGTCCCTTACTAAGCCGCGCTCGGGGTCTTGAAAGATTGGCTTGAGGGTGGTGTCGTAGAGGCGGAACTGCTCGAAGTCGGTCAGGATCGCAAAGGGGATGGTGCTGTTCCAGGCGTACTGCTTCGCCTGGAAGATCGCCTCCTTGTCGTCGTCGATGTCGATGATGGGCTTCTTGGCCTCGACGATGAAGCGAGGAAAGCCGCTGAGGCGGAAAAGGTAATCGGGGCGACGATTGCGGAGCCCCGTGGATTCGGCCGTCTCGACGGTCTTCTCGATAATCACTTCGGCCTCGGCGGGGCCGCGTTGCTCGGTGTCGCCCACGTCCCAGCCGAGCGCCCGCCAGAACGGGTCGATGTAATTTTGCCGGACGGTCGCTTCTTTGGTCTCCGGGGATTTAAGCGCCTTGATGTGCGTGGCAAATCCCTGGACGAGCTCATCGATTGAAGGGCTTTGCTGGGACATTGGGACTCCGACAGGCCAGTGTATTTTCGATTCCCCTCGCACGCCATTCCACGGGAACCAAGAAACGGGCCGCGATTCGATTTGACGGCCAGGTTGGCGGGGATGGGCGGGGATGGGCGGAATTGGCGGGCGAAAGCACATCGCGGCGCAGGTTGCGGGATTCGCTCCACGGACCCTCGCACTCAGGTGAGCTTCGTGTCGCAGCGGCAGACCGCCTGCCCGCACCCCGGACAGCCGGCGGTGAATTTCTTGATGGCCTCTTCGAGGTCCACGCCCTCGACGTTGGCCAGTGTCACGAGCCACGCCAGCACGTCCGCGAACTCCGCGCTCAGATTTTCCCGGTCATCGCCCTTGGCCAAAGCACTCGCCAGCTCACCGACTTCTTCGGCCAGCCACAGGAACGTCTTGGCCGAGCCGCGGCGGCGGTCCTTGTCGGAGTACATGCGTTCGATAAGCTGCTGGAATTCGCGAATGTGCATGCGTGTAAATCCTCGCTGGAAGCGGCTCGGCAGGAGCCTCGCCCGCCCGCGCGACGCCGGGGCTTTATTGAAACCGCTCTAAATCATAACCACGATCCTGCGCGACGTGTATTTCGACCGCGGTGCGCGTGCTCAGCACGTGTCCGAGCCAGATCAGGAGATTGTCGTCGCCATCACGGCCGACCGTGTTGATCAGGCGTCCGCGGGCGTAGACCCACGCGCGCTGCCCGGCGGTCTCGTGGACCCGGAACACCGGGTCGAAACGCAGCCGCGGCGCCGGATCGAAATCGAACCGCAGGGCCGTTTCGTTCGCTGCGAACTCGTAGCACCCTTCGGACTCGTTGAAGCCGTCGTGGTCCAGGTCGCCGGGGACATCCGTCAGCAGGCGTCCGGTGTGCATGACGATCGTGGCGGGTTTCGCGTAATCGGCCGCGAAGCCGGTCGCCTCGGGCCAGCCGTCGATGTCCGTGGGCCAGACGCGCAGTAAATGCGCTGTGTCGATGACGGTGGCGGCGTCGAGATCACCGGCGATGACCGCCAGGCGCCGCTCGTCCGCACTCGTCTGGTCGCGCTGCCGAGCGAGCCGCAGCCCGTGCGGCCAGGTCCAAAGCAGGTCGGCCCGCTGTCCGCCCGGGCGTGCCAACAGCACGCAGTCGGGCTGGTCGTCACCGGCGTGCTGCGCGGCGGACAAGATGGGTCGGAAGTCGCGCTGCCCAGACACCGCCAGCGCATAGCCGACCCGCGGCAGACCCCAACCGGTGGGCGGCGCAACCGAACGCACCCGCACGTAAACCTGCCCCGTTGGGTAGACCGTGTAACGCCAACTATGGCTCGGCGCGGCCTCTGGCTGCGAGTCGTCGCCCGTTGGTGACGCGCCGCCGTCGCCGAATACCCAGCGCCCCGCAACGATGACGCGAAAAGGCGTCGCCTCGACGATGCGTTGCGTCGCGGCCACCGCGGTGCCCCAAGCAGCAAACAACGCCGGGTCATCGTAGGCCACGGGAGCGGACGACGCGCTCGCCCAATCCTCTGCCAGCGGCACAGGCCACGGCCCCAGCCCCGCGCTGTCGGCCAGATTCTCGTCGCTGCCGCTGCGCCACGCGACCAGTAAGCCGTCGTGAAACGCGAGTTCGAAACGGTCACGGGCACCGACGTGAATCCGCCGGCCGCGGGTAAACGCATACAGCTCGCCGCTGCCGGCCTGGGCACCCAAAACGGACTGCGTGTTGTCGGCCAGCAGGATATCGTCGAAATACAAGTCCGCCGCGGTGGTGGCCTGTGGCAGGCGCCAACTCAGCGCGCGTACGTCGGCGAGATCGATCCGGTCGCCGATGATAGCCACGTCGAGCCGGTGGAGATTCCAACCGGGCTTGAGCGAGAGCGTCCGCGACCAGTGGGCGGGAAGCCGCGTGCCGCTCTCGACGGCGAATTGAAGTGTGGCCCCCTCCGGCGGGGCGAACACACTCATGAGGAGCAGGCTGTACGGACGCCAGTCGCGGATCAAGGCCATTTCGGTGGACCGGGCGCCGTCAAAACGGAGACTCGCGGTTGCGTCGCCGAGGTGGGCTTTCAAGCCGCCGGCGCCGGTCTCGTTGCGGCTTCGCAAGATCGAGAGCGTCGGTTGGGAACGGCCGCCCTCCGTCCCGTCCGGTCCGACACAGCGGAAGAGCAGTTCCTGTCCGGGCGATTCGAAATCCGCGAGACTGATGAAGCGGCCCGCGGCGAGATCGGGGTAGGTGCTCTGCATGCGCTGGAGCACCGGCGAGAGGGCCGCCGCGCGCCGCGTGGAGGTGGTGGCCGGCGGCGGTGTTTGGCACGCCAGCAGGGTGGGCACCGCCCACCA
>JAGVEP010000384.1 GCA_020058145.1 Phycisphaerae bacterium
CCGAAAAAGCGCAGTAGGCCACGCGGGGCGTTGACGTCCATGCCAAAGCTCCTTCCGAAAGGGACGGGGTGTGTCCCTGCGCGGCCCACGCAGTACGATCTGAGATTAATTACCCTCGCCGGCGCGCCAGCGCACTCCTAACATATACCTAACACCAAGAATATTGTTGGGAGAATGCGATGGCCCTGCCAGGTCGCGGGGTTGGGTTCATCCAGCATGCTCGCAGCCAGGCCCCCCGTGCCTAGACGAGTTCTGGCAGAACCCTGAGGCGTTTCTTGCGGGCAATCCGAACTTGGACCCGCGGTTTGTCGGGTTCTTCACACCCTTCTGGACGCTCGGCAATATCATTCGCCAGCAGTCCGACTGCTCCGACCTGTGCAACAGCGGCAATTGGTTTGCCTGCTTCCGGGCGCTTCTGCAGGTGATCGCGTCCTACGATCCGAATCGCTTGTTCGGTCCCGGTGGCTTCGGCGACCAACACTGGGTCAAACCGATCGAGTCGTTCATCTACACAATCCAGTTCGAGAACGAGGCGAGCGCCACGGCCGCTGTGCAGGCCATACAAGTCGCCACGCAGCTTGAGCCGACGCTTGACTGGATGACTTTCGAGCTAATGGAAGTTGGTTGGGGACCACACGTCGTGTCCGTGCCGCCAGACACGACGCACTACGAGGGCAGCCAGGCCGTGGACGGATGGACCTGGATCGATCAGCAGGGCTGGCACACTGGCGCGACGCCGCTCATCGTGGACATCGCCACGGACATCAACATCACGACGGGGCGCGTCGAGTGGCACCTGAGCTGCAAGGACCCAAACACCGGCTGGCCGCCTAGCGATCCATACGCGGGTTTCCTGCCACCGGCCGATCCAAACGGGGATGACCAGCGCGGTGACGGGTTGGTCAATTTCGACGACATCAACCCGTTCATCGCGCTCCTGAGCGGCGGCGGATGAGCGAATATATGAGAGCTCCTGGCGTGTGCCGGGTGAAGTGGCCAATCCCAGCCGGGTGATGGGCCTTGTCGTTGATCGAGGCCACGAAATCACCCGCTGGGTGCCGAAACAGCCCGGCTCGGCCCCCGATACTCCAGAAATATGCGCAAGAACCGGACACGAAAGGGGCTTGGCGCTGTACAATGGCTTAGCACTGCCCGGCGGCGGAGTCGGGCGAGGTCATCTGGGAAATGTCGAGTGAGGGAGATGTTTCATGTTGGTGTTGGGCTTGAATCGTCGTGGTCGGCCCTGTCTCGCTGTACTGCTGGGGGCGGCACTTGTCGCAACAGGTTGTACCGGCAGTACCAAACGCATCGATCCGGATCGCCTGAGCGACAAGGAGGTCGGCACCGGCCTGACCAGCCAGGACTTCCGGTCGGTGTGCCAGCGCATGGCACGTTCGCTGACTGCCATCCAGGAAATCCAGAACGCCAGCTCGCCGCCCACCGTCGCGATCGAGCCCGTCGTCAATCGCAGCAGCGAGTTGATCGACGGAACTGAGTTCGCGCGCAAGATTCGCACCGAGATGATCAAGCACGCTGAGGGCCGCGTGCAGTTCGTGGATCGCGAGCTGACCAAGGCTGTCGAAGAGGAGAACCGGGCCAAACGGCGCGGCAAGGTGACAGGCGACGACGCGGTGCGGGAAGGGGCGGATTACTTTTTGACCGGGCGCATCTTCTCAATCGACAACAGCACCGGTAAGGGCGCCACGTCATACTTCCGCCTCAGCTTCCGGCTCACGAAGGCCAACTCGTCCGTGATTGTGTGGGAGGATGAGTACGAGTTGAAGAAGGCGGCCACGACCGGGCACGTTTACCGCTGACGGCGGGGAGGGTCTTCGATGCGACACGAGAGCATTGCACAACGCATGTGCCAACGCCTGGGGACCATCGGCGTAGGACTGCTACTGTTGGGGAGCGTGATCAGTTGCGGGCCGGGGGGTAAAGACCGCGTCGCGGTCGCCCTGAGCGTCCGGCATACGCTGTCGCCGGACTACCGCGACGCGGTGCAGGCCTTGGACGAGTGCCGGCAGAATCCGAAGAACCTGACGGAGTATGCGTATTGGGGCATGTGTGGCACGGCCGTGGCGGTTTACGCCGGGGACATGCACGACGCCAGCCGGTTCGGTCGCGACACATATCTGGCGGTGCAAAAGTACGAGGACAAGGACCGGGAGACGCTGGCGGCGCTGGGAAACGAGGCGGTCAAGTTCTTCAAGGGCGAGCCGCACGAGCGCAGCATGCTCGATTTCCAGCTCGGATTGGCGGCGTACCAGCAGGGCAACTTCGAGGACGCGCGGGTGTTTTTTGTGCAGAGTTTGCTAGCTGCGGCGACCCGCGACGAAGACGCTGCGGAGTACCGCGACGACTTCCGGCTGGGGCACTACTGGCTCGGCCGAACCTACCAGAAACTGAGCGACGCGGACAACGCACGGGTCTGCTTTGAGAAGGCCGCCGTAAGCCACACGCGGCCACAGCAGGCGCGCGAGATCGAGCGTTGGCGGAAGGAGCGGCAGCGCGCCCGACGCGAGGAGATCAAGCTCGAGGCGCTGTGTTACAGGAATGCGACGACGGCAAAGGAGCCGGTGCCGGGCGTCGTGGACTTTTCCCAGCCGCTGACGCGGGCGGATTTGCCTGCACAGCTCGCGGACGCCGCGCCGGCGGATCCCGTGCAGCGGCGGGCCGAGGATTGGCAGGCTTTTCTGGATCCGGATTTCCAGCGAGAGGTGAACCTCGTGGTGGTGATCGAGGTCGGGACCGGCCCGATCAAGTATCTCGCCGGTCGCGAGCGCGACCGCGACGAAATCGCCCCCGGCCTTTTCAAAGAGCATTTCGTGGACGTGTACATCGACGGCCACAAAGCCGGGTCCGGGTTCTGCCTAAGCGACCTTTACCAGGAAGCCATGACGCGCGGCGTGAAGACCCGTCGCGAACGGCAGAGCGCCAAATGGCTGGCGAAACAGGTGGCGCGCAACACGCCGTTTGTGAGTTGGGTGGCCGGCGCCTGGGATATCTCAGCCGACCCGCGGCATGTGTCGGTGCTGCCGGGTCAGGTGCAGGTGTTCGCCGCCCGGGTCGCGCCGGGGCTGCACCGCGTTTCGCTGCGCTGTTCGGACATCAACGAGGACTACCTGCCGCGTTTCGACGTGGACCGCAACTTCATCGCCGTTCCGGCGGAGAACGAGGCCGTGGTACTCGTGAGCACGAAGGAGAACGAAAGCAATGCGTACCTGCTTGCCCAGGCCGCGCTGGCCAATGCCGCCCAGAAGTAAGTCCGTCGCGCGGCACTCGCTCGTCGCAGGCCTTATCCTGGGCGCGCTGGTCGGTTGTGCCGCGCCACCGCCGCCGTTCGTGCCAATCCGTCACGACGGTGTGCGGATCGCCCGCTGCTTTGACGGCGTGCCACACCAACCCGGGGCCAAGCCCTGGGCGCTGGGCGGCACGTGCTGTTGTACGCCGACGGAAGAGACGCTGAAACTGTGGCAGCGCGATGGGTTCTTCACCGGGATGGGCGTGGACGACGTGCTCGCGCAGTATGACGAGAGGGGCATCAAGACCGCGCTGGACCACCGACACTGCAATAACCAGTGCGAGTTCGGCCCCCACGTCACCCGGGGCGGGCACTGCATGGCGCCGCCCACGCCGGGCACCCGCAATTACGAAGAAATCGTCACCGCCCGCGTCGCAGGACAACCAACTACCACCGCCCCTGCCACGCCGTGCACTGGCGGCTAGGAGAAGACTATGCGCACGATGCTGTTTTCATTCATGCTGTTGCTCGGCGGACTGCTCGGGTGTGCCCACACGCATCGCATGCCCGTCGACGACAAGGACCAGCCATACCAGGAACGTACCCGCGTCCAGGTGGAGAGCCGCAAGATTCGCCCGCTCATAGCGGTGGACAAGGCCATCGTCGATCGTGAGCCTTCGGGGCTGCTGCGCGTCCGGCTTGCGCTGCACAACAAGACCCGCGACGACATCTGGGTGGACATCCGCACGGTCTTCACCGACGAACAGGGTCTCGAAGTCGAGAAGACGAACTGGGAGCCGTTCCTGTGCACCGCCCGCACGGTCGAGACGTTCGAAGTCCGCAGCCTCGGATCGCAGGTGCGCGACTACATGGTTCTGATTCGCGATCCCAAAGAGTCCGAGCCTATGCCCTAGGGGCGGAGGAAAGGTCATGAGAAACGCTCGATTCCACTGCCGGACGCTGCTGCTGGGCGGCCTGCTGGTCGCAATGGGCGCGTGCAGCGAACCACGGCAGGAGGTGGCCAGCGCGCCAGCTCCACCACCGCCGCCGCC
>JAGVEP010000153.1 GCA_020058145.1 Phycisphaerae bacterium
GGTACTCGGGGCGTTGATCGTGGTCACGCCGCTCTATGGGATGGCGTTTGGGATCATGCTCCTGATCTCGTACAGCCTGGGGCACTGCGGACTGGTCATCGTGGGCGGCACGTCGATCGGCTTCGTGCAGCGTTTGGCCGATTCGAAGGGCTGGACACGCGGCACTGATGTGCTGCGGCGAGTCGCGGGGGTGCTGATCGTGGGCGTGGGGCTTTACCTGCTGTTCTTTGAATAGCATACCTGCTGGCGAGGTGGCCGTTCCCCTGTTCTTGGCGGCTGCCGACTTGGCTTGTTGTGCTCCGCGCCGTCTAGTATCATCGGGGTAGAGGTGCCGCTTGGCATTGTATCGCGTGCTGATCGAGCAAGACGAGGACGGTGTGTTCGTGGCCGAGTGCCCGAGTTTGCCCGGTTGTATCAGCCAGGGGGCGACCCGCGACGAGGCGTTGGCCAACATCAAGGACGCGATGGCCGGATACCTCGAGAGCCTTCGTCAGCACAACGAGCCGATCCCGCCCTCCGCTTGGGAAACCACGGTTGAGGTCCCGGCGTGAGCCGACTGCCCGTGGTCTCCGGCCAGGACGCGGTCCGGGCGTTCGCCAAACTCGGGTACGGCGTGGACCACCAAACCGGCAGCCACATCATCCTCCGTCAACAGCAGCCGCCACACCGGCGCCTCACAGTGCCGGATCACCGGGAGCTCGGCAAGGGGACGCTGCGAGCTTTGATTCGTCAGGCGGGTCTGACTGTGGATACGTTCCGCGCGCTGCTCTGACAGATGAGCCCGCCAGCGGTTTAGCTCGCGCTCATGCCGTTGCCGGACGAACTCGGCGGGGCTACGATCTGGGTGGCGATGGAGTCCGCCCTTAAGCGGTCCCGCTCAGCCGGGCCTGATGACTCCTACCAGGAATGCGCCTTGGTAGGATCAACGGGTCGCGGCGACGGCCAATGCGACGCGTAAACCCTGCCGAGGTGCTGCCCGGCCGGGTTTTTTGTTGGTTGCGCGGCTGAGCGCGCACGAGAGGCGACGCGAATGTACAAGATCATGCTGATCGCGGCCGGCAGCGCTGTGGGGGGCGTCCTGCGCTACCTGGTCCAAGGCTGGGGCCAGGCGCTCGTGGACGGATCATTTCCGCTGGGCACGCTGATCGTAAATGTGCTCGGCTGTTTCGCCATCGGCTTCCTGAACAAGGCCCTTACAGTCCTGCTTGTCCCGCCGGAGTATCGCCTGACGCTGACGGTCGGCCTCCTCGGCGGGTTCACGACGTTTTCGGCCTTCGGCTGGGAGACGTTCGCGCTCGCGAACGAGGGCCAGAGCCTGCGAGCCATCATGAACCTGCTCCTCAGCGTTACGCTCGGCGTCGCCGCCGTTCTGATCGGCTATCGGCTCGCGGAAAGATGGTTGGGGGTATGACAGCACACGGGTTACACGCCATGATGTCGAAATTGTTGAGGGCAAAGTGATGAAACTCGAAGGCACCGCCCAGTTGCTGCGGATCTTCATCGGCGAAAGCGACAAATGGCACGGCAAACCGCTGTATGAAGCTATCGTGCTCAAGGCCCGCGAACTGCACCTGGCGGGCGCCACCGTGCTGCGCGGCCCGATGGGCTTCGGCGCTAACAGCCGCCTGCACACCGTGAAGGTGCTCCGGCTGTCCGAAGATCTGCCGATGGTCATTGAGATCGTGGACAGCGGCGAGAAGATCCAGACGTTGCTGCCGCACATTGACCGAATGGTGACGGAGGGCCTCGTCACCTTGGAAGACGTGCATGTGATCCAGTACCGAGCAAACGGGAAGACCGGCGGGCCAGCCGCGTAAAACTTCCTGTCTGCGGTCATCCCGCGCAGCGGTGCGGCGCGCGGGGGCGGGCGAGACGCCCACCCCACCCAGCTTATATGCAGTTTTTGATGAGGCAGTACACCAGCGGTCCGTACCCCGCGTTGATTTTTTCTCACACCGGGGATTGACGCGGAAGAACGGTCAACTATACTTCGTTTGTTGGCGAAGTGAGAAAGATTGTGCGGACGCTGCTGGTCATCACGGCGGCCTTGAGCGATGCGACCCGCGTGCGGGCGCTGCTCGCGCTGCGCGGCGGGGAGCTGTGCCTGTGCCATTTGATCGGCCTGCTCGAATTGGCGCCCTCCACCGTGTCCAAGCACCTCGATCTGCTCGTGCGGGCCGGGCTGGTCGAGCGTCGGAAAGACGGGCGCTGGGCCTACTTCCGACTCGCGGGCCGGGCGGCGCCGCCGATCGTGCGCCACGCCTTCCGCTGGACGCTCGAAAACCTCGACGATAACGCCGTGATCGCGCGCGATGCCAAGCGCCTGGCGGGCCTGCGCTGTTGCGATCCGAAGGAGCTGGCGGCGTGTTACAAAAGCTGAAGATTCTGTTTCTCTGCACGGGGAATTCATGCCGCAGCCAGATGACCGAAGGCTGGGCGCGGCATCTGCGCGGCGACGTGATCGAAGCCTATTCGGCGGGCAGCGAAGCACGCGGCCTGGATCCGCGGGCGGTCCGGGTCATGGAGTTGCTCCGCAAGGTCGCGCATGAGCAGCGTGCCGGGGTCATTGTTGTGACCCACGATCAACGGGCCCTCGACGTGTTCGACCTGATCTA
>JAGVEP010000107.1 GCA_020058145.1 Phycisphaerae bacterium
CACGGCCGACACGGGGGTCGGCCGCTACAGACCGGTCGGTACAGAGCCCGGCCGCGACACGCCGGCCGGTGCAGAGCCCGGCCGCGACAGTACGGCGGTCGCCGTCATGGTTGATGCGCGGCAGGGGCGGGTGTATGGCGGGGTGTATGTGATTTCCGTCGCCCCCTGTGGGGGCTTAGCAGCGGCGGGGGGCGTCTGTTCCCCGGGCTTGCGCCCGGGGCTACCGTCCGGCGCCCCGTCCGGGGCTGAAGACGCGGGGGGCGTGGAAACCACCACCCCGGGCTTGCGCCCGGGGCTCGGACGGAGCGCTGCCTGCGGGGCTGAGGCGGGGGGCATGCACGGGCCGGACGTACCCGTGAGCGTTGGTGTTTATGCTGCGGTGGAGTGGATTGCGCGCCTGCCGCGGCCGTGCGTGGTGCTGGGCGATGGGCTGAAAACGCACGCCGAGGCGGTGCGGGCGGCGGGGCTCGACGTTCTGCCTGAGGAATTCTGGTGGCCGGACGCGCGGCAGGTGCTCGCACTCGGGCGCGAGTTGGCGGCGGCGGGGCGGTATTGCACGCCGGCGCAAATCGTGCCGCTGTATCTCCGCCCGCCGGAGTGTGAAGAAGTGTATGAGCAGCGGCGGGCGGAAGCGAAGGCGAAGAGAATTAAGAATGGGGAATCAAGAATTAAGAATGGAAGCTGAGCACACATGCTTCTTTTCGCGAATCACGCCGTGGTTCGGCCGCCACTGTCGCAGGTACTCTATTGGTGGAGCATTCTTAATTCTTAATTCTCAATTCTTAATTCGCAGCGAGGTGTCGTAACCGATGAGCCAGCCGTTAATCGAATGTGTCCCGAATTTCAGCGAAGGCCGCGACCCGGCGGTCATCAAGCAGATTACCGATCAGATCGAGACCGTCGAGGGCGCGTGGTTGCTCGACGTGGACCCCGGGAAGGCCACGAATCGCACGGTCGTGACGTTTGTCGGACCGCCGGAGCCGGTGCTCGAAGCCGCGGTGCGGGCGGCACGGCGGGCGGCCGAGCTGATCGACATGCGCAAACACAAGGGTGAGCACCCGCGGTTCGGCGCGCTCGACGTATGCCCGCTCGTGCCGGTGGCGAATATCACGATGGAGGAGACGGCGCAGTGGGCACACAAGCTCGCCAAGCGGCTGGCCGACGAGGTTGGGCTGACGGTCTACTGCTACGAAAGCGCAGCGACGCGGCCCGAGCGGCGGAATCTGGCGACCGTCCGCGAGGGTGAGTACGAGGCGCTCGCGCAGCGGCTCACCCGCGCGGAGTGTCAGCCCGACTACGGGCCCGCGGAGTTCAAAGCGAAGTCCGGAGCGACGGCGGTGGGGGCCCGGGACTTCCTGGTCGCGTACAACGTGAACTTGAACACGACTTCGACGCGGCGGGCGAACGCCATCGCGTTCGACATCCGCGAAAAGGGCCGCGAGAAACACGATCCGAAGAGCGGCGCGATCGTCCGTGACGAGCACGGCCAGCCGCTCTGGATCCCCGGTACGCTCAAGGGCGTGAAGGCGATCGGCTGGTACATCGCCGAGTATGGCGTCGCGCAGATTTCGATCAATCTCACCAATATCAGCGTCACGCCGGTCCACATCGCGTTTGACGAGTGCTGCAAGAAGGCGGGCGCGCGCGGCGTGCGAGTGACGGGCTCGGAACTGGTCGGGCTGATTCCGCTGGGGGCGATGCTCGACGCCGGGCGGTATTTCCTGAAGAAGCAGCACCGCTCGACGGGCGTATCGGACAAGGAGCTGATCAAGATCGCGGTCAAATCGCTCGGGCTGAACGATCTGTATCCGTTCAAGCCGGAGGAGAAGATCATTGAGTACGCGATTGCGGCGCGGGGCGGGAAGAAGCAGCGGCTGATTGACCTGACGGTGGAGGAATTTGTCGAGGAGACAGCGTCGGAGTCGCCGGCGCCGGGCGGCGGGTCGATTTCGGCGGGCATGGGGGCCATGGGGGCGGCGCTCGCGACGATGGTGGCAAACCTCTCGTCGCACAAACGCGGCTGGGAGGACCGCTGGGAGGAGTTTTCGAACTGGGCGGAGCAGGGCAAGGCGTGCCACGTCGAGTTGCTGCGGCTGATCGACGCGGACACCGACGCGTTCAACAAGATCATGGACGCGTTGGGGTTGCCGAAGGGCACGGACGCGGAGAAGGCCGCGCGGCAGGCGGCGCTTCAGGCGGCGACCAGGCACGCGATCGAGATTCCGTTCCAGGTGATGCAGACGGCGCTGCGGGCGTTGGATGTGGTCAAAGCGATGGCGGAAATCGGCAATCCGAATTCGGTGTCGGACGCGGGCGTGGGGGCGCTGGCGGCGCGGTCGGCGGTGCTGGGGGCGTATTTGAACGTCAAGATCAACTGCGCGGGACTGACGGACAAGGCCTACGTGGCGGAGATCGTTGCCCAGGGGGCGGAGTTGGAGCGACAGGCGCTGGAAAAGGAGCGCGAGATTCTCGCGGTCGTGAATAGCAAGATTGGATAACACCACAGAGGCACAGAGAGGAACTCCTTGCTTGCTCTGTGTCTCTGTGCCTCTGTGGTTAACCACGTCGCGGAGCGGTTGTGGCGGATGCGGTCGATGTGGCGATTGTCGGTGCCGGGGCGGCGGGGCTGACGACGGCGATTTTCGCTGCTCGTCTCAATCCCAATTTCACGATCGTGGCGCTCGATAGCGCCCAGCGGCTGGGGGCGAAAATTCTCGTCAGCGGCGGCGGGCGGTGCAACATCACCAACGTTCGCGTGACGCCGGCGGATTTCTTCGGCGGCAGCCCGCATGTAGTCCGGCGTGTGCTGTCCGCGTTCACGGTCGACCAGACCGTGGCCTTCTTCCGCGAACTCGGCGTGCCGCTGCACGTGGAGGACGACGGCAAGCTGTTTCCCGATTCGAATCGTGCCCGGACCGTCGTGGACGCACTGCTGGGCGAAGCCGAACGGCTGGGGATTCGGCTGCTGACGGGGCGGCGCGTGACGGCGATCGCGCGCGACGGGGACCAGTTCGAGATGGGCGTGGCGGAGGGTGCCGCGGTGGTGGGCGATGCCCACCCTACGCCTACTCGCCCGCCCACGTCGGCCTCGGAGGGCCGACGCTACGTCGCACGCCGGGTGGTGCTGGCCACCGGCGGCCTGTCGCTGCCCAAGACCGGCAGCGACGGCAGCGGTCACCGGTTGGCGCAGGCACTTGGACATGCGCTGGTGCCGCCGACGCCGGCGCTGGTTCCGTTTGTGCTGTCTGGGGATTTCCACCGGCCGCTCTCGGGCGTTTCGCAGGACGTTGAGCTCACGATTCGTGCCGCGGGCGACAAGCCGGTGCGGCTGCGCGGGGCGCTACTCTGGACCCATTTTGGCGTGAGCGGACCGGTGGTGCTGAATGCCTCGCGGTTCTGGCACCGCGCGGAACTGGAGCAACGGTCCGTAACAGTCTCGGCCAGTTTCCTGCCGGGCGACGACTTTGCGGCGGCAGAACGCCGGCTGCTGGAGCTGTCGCAGTCGCAGCCGCGGCTGAGCCTGCAACACGCGCTGGGCACGCTGATTCCGGCCCGCGTGGCGGAGGCCGTGCTGCAGGAACTGGGTATTGCGGCCGGCGTTTCGCTCGCCCAGCTTGCCCGGGAGTCGCGGCGACGGCTCGTGCACGCGCTGTTGGAATGGCCGCTGCCTGTGACGGGCAGTCGCGGCTATAACCACGCGGAAGTGACGGCCGGCGGTGTGCCGCTGGCTGAGCTCGATCCCGCCACAATGGAGTCGAGGAAGTGCCCCGGGCTGTTCCTGGTCGGCGAAATCCTCGACGTCGACGGCCGCATCGGCGGCTTCAACTTCCAGTGGGCCTGGTCGAGTGCGTGGGTAGCGGCCCAGGCTGTTGCGGCAGCGAAATGAGCGGTGCCCCGGCGGAACTGGCCTTCGGGGCACCCAAACTCTCAGTCCTAGATCGTACTCACGGGCACGCGCAGTTGCCAGACAGGCATGCCACGAAGGGGTTGATGTCATCGAAGTCCACGTTGCCGTCGCAGTTGCAGTCGGCGTTCTCACAGCAGCAGCCAGGGGCAGACCCGCTGAGACACGCAACGAAGCAGTTGATGTCGTCGAAATCCACGACGCCGTCGCAGTTCGTGTCGCCCTTGCCTGGGGGGGGCAAGCCCACCGACACTGATACAGATCCATTGGTTCCGGAGTTCCCGGCACTGCCGTTGGACCCGTTGCCGGAGGAACTGCCCTGCTCGCAAGCGCTGTTACCGCCGCCACCACCGTTCCCGCAGCCTGGCTGGCCAGTCTGTTCAGGATTGCAGGACACGGAGCCGAGGGTTAGGTAGTACCCGCAGCCGCCGTGGCCCCCGGCGCCCCCCGCACCGCCCTGTGCGCGCACGGTACCCTCAGCGAAGTCGTTCCAGTAGCGGATGGTTACGTTTCCGGCATTGCCACCATTGCCTGCGCCTCCACCGCCCCCGCCCCCTCCGCCGAGATCGTATGCTTCTATGCACGAGGCATAACCGAAGTACTCCCCGTTCTCGCCACGGTTCCCGCGCAGGCCCCTCGACCCGTCGGCATGGATAACGCCACCGTTTACGAGGCTAAAGACATAGATGTTAAGGCAGCCGCCTCCGCGACCGCCGTCGCCACCATGGCCGTCTCCGCTCGCCACGCAGTTCCCACCGTCGGCGTCCGCAGTAAGCAGGTTCTTGGCCCCGCCGCCGCCGCCGCCACCACCACCACCGGTGCCGCCCCAACCGCCACACGACGGATGCACGCCGGACTGACCACAGGTGCCCGCGGTCGGGTCGGTGGGTTTCTGGCACCACCCCGAGGGATTCTCGCTAGGACTGCCGCCCCAACCGCCAGACCCGCCGGCGCCACCTGAGCCACCGTTGTAGGTGTCGGTAATTACGCCCCAATTGAGCAGTGTGCGGCATACGTGGATGTTGTGTCCATTGAGATCGAGCTTCACGCCAGACCGAATGATTAGGCTACGATAGTTCTTGTTTTGCGAAAGCGCCGTGTCCTGACTAACGATGACATCGCCGTCCGAACCATTGCCGTAGTAGCTGTCGTCCTCGCAGGCGGAGCAGCAAAGGCTCTGTGTGCACTCGGTGCCCCCACCCTGGTAAGTTCCGCCTTGCTGGGCGCACTGATCCGGAGACAACATCTGGCAGCCAGTGTTCGGGACGCAGCACGCGCCGAGGCAATCGAAGGGCAGGGCCACCAGCGAGACCGTGCCCGTAGCGCCGGTCGCCCCACCAAGTCCGCTGTCGCCATTCGTGGAGGAGTAACCCTGGCGATACTCGCCGTCGCCAGCCCGCTTGCACGCGCATCCAGACGTGCAAACGCATCCTAGTTGCCCAAACTGCATGTGAGGTACACCGAGAACGCAGCCTACACCGTAGGTGACGTAATGGCCCTGGCCACCTGAGCCCGCCGCCCCGCCTGTGCCGCCGTTGGCCCGAACAGTACCTTGGTTCACGAGAGTGGCATAACGCACCTCGACGGTGCCGCCGTTCCCGCCGTTTCCGCCGGCCCCCCCACCTCCCCCGCCGCCCGCCAAATCATAATGTGGAACGGACGGGTAGTTGTAGTACTCGCCGTTTTGACCATTGGGAGCCGCTGAACCGGCAGTCCCGTCGGAATGGATGACGCCTTGGTTGTTGAAATTGTAAGCGTAGATGACGACGTAACCGCCGCCACGGCCGCCACTGCCGCCAAGTCCACCAGCGCCACCGTTGGCATCCGCGCAAACGAC